>JBAXGK010000025.1:0-14398 GCA_037139435.1 Candidatus Omnitrophota bacterium
GACCCTGCCCGTCAAGAACAAGAAAACCCGTCCGCGTCGTCTCGATGAGATGGCGGAACTTCTCTTCATTTTCTCGCAGCGCCTCTGCCGCCCGCTTGCGCTCGGTGATGTCAAAGATAATTGCGTGCAGGACGATGCATGAACCAAACTGGATGCTACTCACCGCCATCTCAACATCCCGAACCGAACCCTCCGCCCGACGGTTCTGGAACTGAAAAAGATGACCCTTTCCCGGCACAACTGAAGACAGAGCCTGCCGGACTTCGGCGGCAGGCAAAGTGTTGATATCAGTGATTTTCATGGCCAGCAACCGTTCCCGCGGATAACCGTAAAACTCAAGCGCCGCCGCATTCGCATCAAGGATCGTTCCCTCTTGGGGGTCGATCAACAGCATCATCGCTACATTATTGGCGAATTGCTTGCGGTAGGATTCTTCGCTTGCGCGAAGCGTTTCCTTTTCCTGCTTCAATTCATCAGTCCTAAGATTCACCAGCCTTTCAGCCCGGTAGCGGCTCATCATCAGAAAATTCAGGAAGAGGGCCACGAGCGCCGTCAAGAAAAAGCCGATCGGCAATACCCACCCATACACACGAGATAACAGCCTTTCACTGAAAACCTTGCTGGGCACAAGAGTCACGCGCCATTGACGATCAGGGATCTCCAGGGACATTGCATATTTCATTACGGGGCGTCTCCAATCGACCTCTTCGCCATTGACCTCCTGACGAAGCAGAACTTGTCTTCCCGCGGGCGCCGCGAGGTCTTCCATCAGACAGGCCAATCCCTCCAAGGGCATCCTTTCATAAACCCCTTTAAGGAAATCATCCGCGTTATAGACCACCAGGACAAAACCTTTCAAGCTATTGCGGCGTTGCTCAAGCGTGCGGTGGGGCAGATCCTTGGCATACACCGGCATGAAGATCAGGATCCCTGTGCTTTTCTTTCCCCTCTGAACAAGTTCAATGGGAGGTGTGGCCACAGCGGATCCCCAATCCCGACTTTTTTCCATCGCTGCCCGCCGGACAGGTTCCGAGGCAAGGTCATACCCTAAGGCCTCCTCATTTCCCTTCAACGGATCCACATAATAAACGGGGAAATATTCTTCCCGGTCCAGCGCCGGGATCTTGTTGCCAAGGGCATCCTTTTCATAAATCTGGAATCCTTCGCAGTTATCCTGTCTGGCGCTGCTCTCATAAAAAACGCGATCGCCCCGAGCAACACGAGGAATCCATTCGAACGCGCGTATCGGAACATCTTTTGAAAGCGGCGCCACGTACTCGTTAAATTCACTGCGGCCCACTAATTCCCGGGAATGCATGAACCGGCGTAACCCGTCCAGCCTGTCTACTTGACGGTCCAGCTCCTTGGAAATACTCTCGGCCCGGGTGATGGCGCGCTGTAAGAATATTGTTTTAAATGCGCTTTCGGCGCTCTCCTGGAACTCCAGGAAAAGTAATATCGTTAATGTCAGACCGATCACACCGACGATCGCGACCATCACCCACTTGACCCATAAGTCCGGCTCCCTGCCTTCCTTCCCCGGTCCCACGGCAAAAACAAATCTTTCCCAAAAAGCAAACATGAAAAGAAATCCGAAACAGAGGATCCCTACAGGGACAATGCCTTTAAGCCGCGCGACCGCCACCGCCTCCTCAAAATTACGCGCGCTCTGGTCCACGCCGAGAACGGCAAGCAGCTCTCCTGTATGTCCATCTTTCAAGGGAACATAGGCCGAGATCCAGCATCCCCATCGGTCTGTCGTGGGAGGCTCGACCATGGCTCTTCCGGAGGCGAGCGCCTCATGCATCGTAGTCGTAGCTTCGTCATAAACCTGTCCCGGAGGGGACTCGTCTTTATATCCTCCGGTTTCAGAATCCACCAGGAAAACAATTTTCCCGTCGACTTCCCTCATGAGATAAATGAACCGGATCGAAGTCATGACCTCGCGCAGATTCTGCAACCGAGACTTCAATGCCTGGTATGCGACGGTCTGGACATCCGCCGCTGAGCCGGATAAATCCCGAACCAGCTGGGGATCCACGGCCACAACGGATTGCTGCGCGTCGCTGAGAAGCTGTGCCTTCTGGAGAGTAGCCTCTCTCTGCCCCTCATAATCCGTCCAGAACCACCCGGCCACAAGCGTAGCCAAAAGCGCCAGCAAAGCGGCGACCATTAGATGCTTCCCATAACCGGCCGGGTGAGGAACGCTTTCTCTGAGAGAATCCTTGTGGTAAACCACGATCGCAACGGAAAAAGCACAAGCCGCGAAAGCCCGTAATATCTGGACAGGGAATCCGGCCCATTTGAAGAAGGTGTCGTGATTGATCATGTCCGCCAGGAAAACCCCGGTCTTCGGCGCGACCCCACCGGCGGCCACGGCATACACCCCCATGGCGGCAGCCGCCCAAACCATGGCCCAACCGCGTCGATCCTTACTTTCTCTGGAGCTCCGCCACAAGGCAAGCGCCGAGAGCAACCCGCCGGAAAACCCAAAGGAATACCGGATAGCCGCGTTCACACCCGAGAGCCCGAACGATGCGGCTGAAAAGACGGTGAGGCACAGCGGAATATAGATCCACCGCCCGAGCCTGAAATATTTCAAGCGTTCACATGTTAAACGGCCGAACTCGAAAAGACAAAAAAAAGACACCCCCAGCATGGCGACACAAATCCCGTGGAAAGAATCGCTGTGACTTGGGCTGAGGGCCAGCAGCTCCACCCATTCATGGAGCCCGTGGATCAAACCAAAAGCACCCAGCCACTCCCAAGGAATCGGGGTCTTAGATTTTTTGTGAAGGGCTGTACATACTGAAAAAAGCAGAATAAAAGCGAGGCCATAGACGAAGAAAACATAATCCATCTGGCTCAAAAAGAATTCTCGCATCAATTTTTCCCTCTTTTATCGCGGATACTTGCCCCCCGAAGCAGAGCTCTCCACGAATTCTTCTATGAAATCCTTGTTTGAAACATCCACTCCCAGCGCCGCCGCCCTCTGACGATTGACCATGATGGTCCCCCGCGTGGGCGCGATAACAGCCATACCCGCGGGACTTTCCCTTTGATGGAGGATCCTATCCGCCATCCGCCCGGCCTCATACCCCTGCTTGTAACCGGAATCGTCCACGCTGAGAAGCATCCCTTCCTGAACGAATTGTTTCTCTGGCCCCGCCTCAGGTTTTTTGATATGGGCCAGGTACCATGCCCCGACCTCCAGGGAATCCACGGGAACTCCTTGATCATTCTTAAGAGACGCATGGTTCACGACAAAGAAAGCGTCTACTTTTTCCTGGAGTTCCAGAGCCTTGTCCCGCCACTCAGAGAACGATCGCGTCTCCACCGTGTCAACAAGCCGGAGCGGCAGTCGCCCTTCCTCTGCGAGCCGGGTGATCATCCTGGACTTGGCCCGGCCGGTCTCTGAGCCATCGGAAAGGATGGCGAATGTTTTCAGATCAGGAAAAAGTTTCTTCAGGGTCCTCAGCGACTCTGCATACGTCTCCCCCGACTGATAGACCCCGGTCACGTTATGCCCGGGATGGGCCATCGTGTCGATATACCCATAGGCCAACGGATCAAAATCCACGCCCCAGAAAACAACCGGAACGCGGGTGTTGACCCAATAAGCGCCAATGAAATTCGTCGCGTTATCATCCCCCAGAAGAATCAGGTCGGGATTGAACGCTTTCATTTCCCTCAGGATCTCGGTCGTGATCGCCGCGATCTCATTCTTTTTGTCCCATCGTTTCGTGTCCATCCAGGCTTTTTTGATCACGACCGCATTCGTTTCCACGAAATCGTTCTCCGTGAACTCCTCAGCCTGCGAATCGTTTTCCAGAAATTTGAAATCCTTGAACGCGGCACAAAGTCCCTTCTGGGTATCCTGGGACCAGAGATACTCGCGATGATAACTGCTCACAACAAATATCCGCAGCTTCCCAGACGCCCCATAACCCGGGGACTGAAAGCTGGCAACGAATAAAATTATCGCGAAACTGCACAAGAATTTCTTCATGGTCCCGGATCCTTTTCTCCGGGCGGGCCCCGATCCACCGCCGGACCTTTCCTGGCAAGCGTTTTACTTTTATTTTGCTCTTTCAAACAGCCCTCGTAAAACTTGCAGAGATCGCAGCAAATGTCTTTTTCTCCTTTTTCACCGCGATACCATTTGGTTTCGCAGGTCCAATAGGACGGGCAATCCTCACAGCATGTCTCAAAGGTCCTTTTCACAGGCTCACCTCGGATGTGAGATAACTTCTCAGTATGTCTAACCGTTCTTGATGCTTAGGGCCGTAGGGCAGCAGCTTCTGGTATTCCTTCACCTTCCGGACTTCTTTGATCTCTCGGACACGGATGCTTTCCGGGAGCCACTTTTTGACTTGATGGTAGGCGCCTACAAAGAGGATCCCTGTTTCATCCGGGGCAAGGGACTCCTCGATCCTTGAGGCGATAAACTTATCTCTTTTATTTAAAAGCTCCTCCTGGACGAATTTATACTTCAGGAACGCGATTACTTTCGGCAGCCCCGACTTGGCCTGAGTGAATGTGACGAACCGGTCCCGCTCTTCCCTGACAAGCTTGAAATCCTCCGTCTTAACTAAAAAGGCTCCTCGTTGAAGGAGCCTTGAGACTAATTCGTAGTTTCTGCTTCCCGCCTTCGCGCTTTCCTCGACGATCCTTTGTCCCACCTCCCCTTCCGCGACCATACCGTCCTGATAGAGCTTCATCCCGGCGACATCCAGCGAATCGAAATAAGCTGATATTTTATCCCAAAAATGTTCAACGGCTTCCGTATGCTTTTGCCAAGCCTCCCCTCCCAGATCCGCGACACCTCTTTCCGTCACCTGCTTGGCTAAAGAACCGAGATCAACGCTCGTATGGATCACTGGGGCATAGAGTAGTGTTCTCATAAAAGCAACCCTTCTATTTCACCTTAATCTTCGCTTCTAACCGATCGAGCCGTTTTTTTAATGCCGCATTCTCTTTTTCCGTCTCACTATCCTTTGCTTTAGAAGACAAGTAGGAATCCTGCTGCCACCAGTTGATGCCCATCTCCATGGCCTTATCCACCGAGGCCACCAAGAGCCTTATCTTGATATTGATAAGGTCGATATCGGCAATCTGGATCCTGATATCTCCGGCGATCACGATCCCTTTATCCAAAACCCGTTCCAGGATATCCGCGAGATTAGTCGCTTCCGTTGCATGTGTCATCTTAGGGTTAACCATAAAATATTTTCCTTTCGTTTTAAGCCAGTTTTTTCATTTTTATAATGATACCCGCTGTCTTCTTACGTAAGCCCGCTACAAAACGACAATTTTTACAATCAAGACTTGCCTCATTAAAGTCTTGGCAGGCAAGCAACACATCCGCTTCAGCCCGGAGCTCTTCGGCCAAGGCCGCCTTCCCCGTGACGCCTTCGATCGCATTGATCTTACTGGCGATATCTTTGAGAACCGTCTCTTGCTTTTGAAACGCTGGACAATCGATCCTGGCGCCTTCTTCATGATGCACGGCTCACCTCCGCTAAGAAATTTCAATTCGCTGCCAAAGTCATGACCCCCTTTACATTAAATCTCCTAAAGGGCCTAAATTCAGATTAAGCTCTTCGTTCTTGAGCCCGAAGATCTCCTTCAATTCCTTCATTTTATTCTCTAATTTCATCAGGGTCTCACCGACACGCTCGACTTCCTCATCGGTCAGAGAGCCTGCCTCGACCCGCCTCATCGCCTGTTTTTCCATTAACTTCCGGATCAGTTCTATGAGTGTGAGAACCAGTTTTGCCAATCCTTTCTCCGCGTTCTCCGGATTGGCTGCGATTTTTTTAGGCAATGCACCTTGAACCTTCTCCATCTCGCCGGCGAAGATTTCGAGCGAATCCGTTTCGACTTTTTGTCTCATAGCGTTTCCCTACCTTTCGTTCCCGGTAATTTCGTGCTTCAACAGTGTCTCAACCAGGTCTAGACCGCCAAGCTTCCCGTCCTCGGAATGACTCAAGGTGATAAAATTATACGGAGGCCACGGCCCGCTCAAGAGATACTTGAGGTCCCCTCCCTGGGAGTTCCGCAAGACCTCGAACGCCGTTTCAAAATCATCTCTTTTTTCATGGTCCACCAGATAAGCGGCGCTTAAAAGCAGATTATCCGTTTTCAGCTTTTCGATTTTTTTTTCAGAGGCGATCCTATTTAAAAATCCGTCCAGGATAGCAATACACCTGTCTGCTTCTTCTTCGAACTCTTTATCGATCTTGTACTTCGCAAACTTCTCCCTCATGAACTTCGTCCCTGACAGCGCGGGATCCGGTGAAGGGTTTTCCTTCTTGTGGGCATTGATGATCCTCTCTTTGATCGTGTTGCCGGCCCAAAGGATCTTCACACCAAATTCAGACTTGCTGCGGACTCGCTCCAGGTTCTTGACGAAATCCTCATGAAATTTTTTTACTTTGACGAGCAGCTCTTCTTTCCCGTTAAAAACCGTAGACAAACTCATGGGCAAAACAGTGAATCTGACCATTAACTTTTCCACGACTTCTTCATGTTTTAAAATAGATTCTTCAGTCTTAACCTGGGCCTGCGGGTCAAGATCGCTCACCACGACTCCGATATCGCCATAAGGGATATTATAAACAGGGGCCCCGTACAGTCCTTCCAGGGGTTCGTCGATGCTTTGAGGAGAGTCGATGATCCCGTAGGCGTACAGTTTGAGAGTCACGACGGCTCCTCCTCCGCTCCCGGAAATGGCGCTCCGCGGAGGCGTTCCATCGTCTCGACGGAGCTCAGCAAAACTTTCACACCTAAATAGACAAGATCCACCTCGGCGACGGAGATAACGACATCCCCGGAGATAACCACCCCCTTATCCAAGGCCCGGTCCAGGATCTCTAAAAGCGTGACCCGTTCTTGCCGGCGAAGATCGAGGTAACTTTTTTTATCCTGGAGGGTTGAGAGAGGTCTATCCATGGCTTGTCTGCTTTCTTAAGGAATCACAGAAATTATACGGCGGCCAGGGACCGGTGCAGTCAAAGATCAGCCCCTGCCCCGCATAGTCCGCCTTGAGGCGGGCCAAGATTGCTTCGAACTCTTGGATCCGTTTGGAGCTAATCAAAAACGCGGCATTTAAAACCATCGCCTCTTTTTTTTCCGTTACTTCCTGAGGCAATAGCTTGTTGATCCGGGTATCCTCCGACGCCGCCTTCAAACTCTCATAACAGTCCCGGGTGCATTCAGAGATCGTTTCATTTGTAATATCTATTATAATTTCTTCCCTTTTCTTTTTTAATAAATACGCCTTGCCCAGGCTGGCGGAAGCTATCTCCTGGTCTACCTCTATGACCCGTTCGTTTTTACCACAAAGGGCCTCCTTAAAAAATTCCCCCTCACAATAGATCTTGAGGCCCCACTCTTCTTGGCCCTCCAGTCTCGCAAGCGTCGCCTTGAATTCAGCGCCGTTATCTCTTAGCAGCCGCTCGACATTCGCTTCGCTTTCAAAAACCGTCCCGAATTTAAAAGGGAGCACGGACTGTTCTTTCATGATCGCTTCGATGACCTTCTCATGAAGCCTGATATTTCTCTCAACCCAGCCCATATCGGCTAAATGCTTTTTCAGATTTTCTTCACTAAAATCATCGGGAGAAACCCTGCTGAGGACCGCGCACATTCCAGAAAATAAAACGGGACAGATCTTGACCCCCAAATCATCAAGACCCCCGGAGGCGGGCTTTTCCTTTGTCACACAATATAAATACAGGAGTTCTTTCACGATAATTATTCTCCCGGACTCAGAGTCCCGTTGCGCTCATAGGATTCAACCTCCAGATCTCCGTTCAGCTTCACCGCATAGAGGTTCCTGTCCTGCACTTTCGTCGAAAGCCCAAGCGACTTGATAAAGGAGCTCGCTTCAAAAACCTCAGCTTCAGACTCCCAACCCTCCCCGGCCCTTGAGACCTTGGTCACCGTCACATCCTTGACATTGAGGGTCTTCTTTAAAAAATCCGTAACCGCTTTTTTCGCATCTTCGATATTAGCCATTTCTACGCCTTCCTTTCTTTTGCGGTTCTACCGGCTCCTCTTCTTTCGCTTTTCTGATAGAATCCAATCGCTCCAAAAGTTCCGATTCCTTTTCCGTGTATTCCTTCTCGCTGATCTTGTCCAACTCAAAACGCATCTGCAACTCCATCAACCGCTCTTTGATGAGCCCTTCGTCAGAGAACTCTTTATCCGCCACCTCATTGATCTTTTTGCCAATCCAAATAATCCCTTTTAAGGGTGAAAGCAAAATATCATCAATGATAAACATATCAGTATTTTCCTGTTTCGATCACAAGGTTCACAAAATTAAACGGCGGCAGAGTCCCCACATATTTAAATTTTATCCGGGGGCCATACTGGTCCCCGAGAGCCTGAACCTTCCGGTCAAACGCCGCTTCTTTCGAATTTTCCACCAGAAAAGCAGCGCTCAGGATCATCAGCTCGCCATAGGGGGTATTGACTTTTGTCTCCTGCGCCAAAGGCGACAAGGCATTCAAGATCTCCTCTTTATGGATGTCTTTTTCTTCCTGAAGGGCGGCTTCGACTTTCCTCCCGACATCCACGCGCAGATAATAGGTTTTCGCCGGAGGTTCAGACGCGAGCGCTTTTTTAAGCTTTTTGATGGCTTCGTATTTTTCCGCGATATAATTATAAATATTTTCTTTTTCGCCTTCGGCAGAAAAGATCGCCTTGAGCCCCAGCTCTTTTTTGCCTTCGATATCTTTCAATAACCCTGCAAACTGGTCGTGCTCTTTTTTTAATATCTTTTTCACCTTCCCTTCATCCTGCGCGATGGTGCAGAACCGGACTGGCAAGACGGTGTATTTCTTCATGATCTCCTCGATCGCCTTCTCATGGGCCAGCATATTCTCCCTTGAGACCCGGTAACTAATGATCGGCGAATTGCTGACCACCGCCGAGATCCCCTCATAAGAAATGGTGTGCACATCATCGCCTCTCCCGCCGATCCCCAACGGGCCAAAGGATTGCGCTTCGCCTGACGCGATGATGGCATATATATACTTACCCTCTTGAGAAGCGACCGTTTCCATCTATTTCTCCCATTCTTCTGGATAAATGACAATGTTGACGAAGTTAAATACAGGCAAAGGTCCCGTGTATATAAACTTCGCTCTCTTCTTATACTCGTCTCCTAAATCATCCATAATGTTATCGAACTCTTTTTCCCTGCCCTTATCCACCAAAAAGGCGGCGTTCACAAACATCTCATCGCCTACAGTCTTGTTGAGCCTGTAATCAAAAGACGTTCTCCTCAACGCCTCCACGATCTCTTCCGCCTCTTTTTCTTTCTTCTTTGCCAGGGCCTTCTCCACCATCTTGCCGACTTCCATTTTGGCCTGAATATTTTTCTTGTTCTTGTCGATCTGGATATTTTCCTTAGTCTTTTGGATCGACTTGTTCTCGTCTACGATCTCTTTGAAGATCGCCTCCATGTTCTTCCACAGGCCCTTCACTCCCAACTCTACTTTGTGGTCCGCATCCCGTAACGCGTTCTTAAGCTCCCGGTATCTTCTCCCCAGGAGATTCCTTATCTCATCGGCGTCTGAGGCGATCGTCCCAAACCTGACAGGAAGCACGCTGTCAAATTCCTTCATCACGGTCTCGATCACTTTTTCATGGCAAAGCATATTATCGGAGTTCACTTTGAATTTAGTGATCGGATGGCTGCTCACGACCATGCTCAGATCGTTATAGCCGATGGTGATGACATCGTCCCCCCTTCCGCCCATCCCCAGGGGGCCAAAATTCCTCTCTTGGGATGTTCCGACAATACAATAAATGTACCTTCCTTCTCTCTGCATCATCCTCGGACCCTCACTAAAATCGGGCTTTCTTTTTGATTCGCCTGTTCAAGCGCCCCACAGTATTCGGTGAGTATCTTATAAGCCCGGTGCACTTCCTCGAACTCTTTCTCAGCCCCCGGCGAATTCTTCTGTGTGTCCGGATGCGTCGAAAGCGCCTCCCGCTGGTAGGCTTTCTTGAGCTCGTTTTTGCTCGTGATCTCTTTTGAAATCCCAAGCCTTTTCTTCGCCCACTCGAGATCTTCAGCTTTCAATTTCATGACCTCAAGGGTATAAAAGCTATAAGGCGGAAGCGGCCCCACACATCTAAAATTTAATTTCTCGTGAAATTGAACATTGAGAGCTTCGACTTTTCTGTCAAATTCTTCCCGCTTGTCTCTATCGATTAAAAAAGCCGTGTTCACCACCATCTTGTCATCCATCAGCCCATGAACCTTAAAATCGGGACTCACGGCGCTGAGGGTTTCTTGTATGAGACAGGCACACGCCTCTCTTTTTTTGTCCAAGGCCTTCTTGATCATAAATCCTATCTTGATCTGATCCTCGGTGCTTACACCTTCAGGATTGGTTAGAATTTTTGCTTTAAACTCTTGGATCTCTTTTTCTTCGCCCACCTCCTTAAGGATCGCGGCAAAATCCCCCCAGGTCGCGGTAATATCAATTTCTATTTTTCCGCTTATTTTCCCAAAGATCTCTTTGATGAGATCGTACCCTTTTCTCAGAAAATCCCTGACCTCTTCTTCGTTTTTAGCGGAGCTTCCCAACCTCATAGGGATAATGGCATCTTGCGTTGCCAGGATCCTTTCGATAATCATTTGGTGGCCCACAAGTAGCCGCGCCAAGACATCCTTACGCAGATGGGTATAATCCACGACCTCAGAATCTCTGACCAGGGCGGAGATGTCTTGATAAGCGACCGCATAGACCCCATTCGTCTCGTTTGCTTCTAAAAGAAGCTCCTTGGGGATAGAAAGGTGCAGATTCGTACTCGAATTCAGCACTCCGTAAATATGCATTTTTCTTCCTTTCAGCCGTTCACATTATTTTTTTGTTCCGGAAATTTTTCCTTTTTCTTTAAAATGCTCCCGAGTAACTTCTTGAGGCTCTCTATGAAATCCTTGATGAGCTTTTCCATCTTTATGTCCCCTTTCCGGTTTGCTCGAAGGCAGGTCTGACGGCGCCTTGAGCGTTCACGAGGGCCAACGCCTCTTCCAAGTGCTTCTTTGTGATCACAAGTTCAGGGACCGCGGCTTTACTCTTCGAGCCTTGCTCTTCGATATAAGCTCTTATCGCGAGCATCGCCGCTTTTCTGCATACCGATTCGATGTCCGCGCCTACTTTGCCTTCGGTAGCCTTGGCGAATTCTTTTAAATTAATTTCCTTCGCCAGCGGTTTATTCCTTGTGTGTATCTTGAAGATCTCCTCCCGAGTCTTCTCATCGGGCTTCGGGAGCTCAAATAAAATATCGAACCTTCCCGAGCGCAAGATCGCGGGGTCGATCCTGTCGGGCCGGTTGGTCGCCGCCAGGACGACCACTCCTTTTAATTCCTCGATCCCATCCATCTCCGTTAGAAATTGGCTGATCACGCGCTCGGTGACATGGGCATCGGAAGAACCTGCGCCGCGCCTCGGGACAACGCTATCGATCTCGTCAAAGAAAAGGATCGTGGGAGAGGCCTGCTTCGCTATCTTAAAAACCTCGCGAATCGCTTTTTCGCTCTCTCCGACATACTTGGACACAAGCGCAGGCCCTTTGACCGAGATGAAGTTAACCCCGCTTTCGGTGGCGATCGCCTTTCCGAGAAGCGTCTTTCCTGTGCCGGGGACTCCATAAAGAAGTATCCCCTTAGGCGGATTGGTGCCGGCCTTTTTGAAAAGATCTCCATACTTAAGCGGCCATTCCACCGCCTCTTTGAGATCTTCCTTGATAGATTCCAAGCCGCCGACATCGCTCCATTTGACATCCGGGACCTCCACAAAAACTTCGCGTATGGCGGAGGGCTCCACTTCTTTCATCGCCTCCAGAAAGTTTTCCATCGTGACCTCGAGCTTCATCAGGGTCTCATAAGGGATCTCCTGCATTTCAAAATCGATCTTGGGCAGGATCTTTCTTAGAGCCGCCATCGCCGCTTCCCGCGCCAGGGCCTCCAGATCCGCCCCGACAAATCCGTGCGTGATCTCAGCCAGTTTTTCGCGAACCACATCTTCCGCCAGAGGCATCCCCCTTGTATGGATCCCGAGAATTTGCAGCCTCCCGTTTTTATCGGGGATGGGGACAGAAATTTCCCGATCGAATCTCCCGGGCCTTCTCAGAGCCGGATCGATCGCATTAGGGATATTGGTCGCGCCGATGACGATGACCTGACCTCTCGACTCTAACCCGTCGAGCAGCGATAAAAGCTGGGCCACGACGCGTCTCTCGACCTGCTTCTCGCCGCCCATCTCTTCTCTCTTGGGAGCGATCGCGTCTATCTCGTCGATAAAAATGATCGCGGGGGCGTGAGCCTTCGCGTCTTCGAAAACACTTCTCAAACGGCCTTCGCTCTCACCGTAAAATTTGCCCATGATCTCAGGGCCTGATATATGCGTGAAATACGCGTCCGTTTCATTGGCCACCGCGCGGGCGATCAATGTTTTGCCTGTGCCCGGAGGGCCGTAAAGAAAAACCCCCTTGGGCGCGCCGATGCCAAGCCTTTCAAACACCTGCGGGTATCTTAAGGGAAGCTCGATCATCTCCCGGATCCTTTGAACCTGGGATTCGAGTCCGCCGATATCCTCATAGGAAACTTTGCTCTGCTTCGCCTCTCCCTGCCCCTTAATCTCCATTCTGATAAGGGTCGCCGCATTGATCAAGACCGGGCCCTCGGGCATGGTGGCCACCACTTTAAAATCACTGGACCTTGACCCGAAAAAAGTCGCCCGGACTCTGTCCCCCGCAACCACGGGAAGCCCCTCGATCAAAGAGCCTAAGTATTTAGCGTCCCCCTCGCCATGAAGCAGGCGGGATGTTGTCAGAGGCGCGAGGGTAATCTTATTGGCGGGCCTGGAATCGATCTTTCGGACCTTGGCTTTATCATCCAGCCCGAGGGAAGCGTTCTCTCTTGAGATACCGTCAATTTGAAGGATCTTTTTCCCCCGGTCTTCGGCATAGCAGGGCATGGTCTTCGCCGGCGTCTTGCTTTTTCCAATAATTTCTATAATATCGCCGACTTCCAATCCGAGCTGTTTCATATCCTCAGGATCGATCCTGGCGATCGCCCGCCCCACATCTTTCGAGAGGGCTTCCTTCACTTTCAGGGTAAGAATTTTATCATCTTTTTCCGCTGTCATTTTCCGCTTCATTTCATCCCCCGTCTTTCGTTTGAGAGAATCCTGCGCCTGGCCCCAAAGGTCATGGGAATAAACTCTTTCTTAATTTCTCCAACGCCTCAACGCCTTTCACTTCCCGCGGCTGCAAAGGAATGATCGTCGCCTTTAAAGAGCCGAATTTTTTTCCTATTTGTTTGATATAGTCCCCCTGAGCGTCACTTCTTTCCCGGCAAAAATCACAATCCCTCGACTCCAGGACATTGTTGACCACCAGCTGCTTCACCTTGATCCCATACCCCTCAAGATCGCCTACCAATCTCTCTGTTTCTGCAATAGCCATATCTTCCGGAATAGTGACCGCGACAAATTCACACCTTTTCTGGTCTTTAAGAAGGCCTTCGATCCTTTTCACGGTCTTCTTCATCTCCACAAGAAAATCATCCCCCTGGTCGGGTTTGTATTTTCCCGAGAAGGTCTCTACCATATATCTGTATTTCCAGCGCATCTTGGCCAAAACCTTGATCCATTCATCCAACAATCCCGGCAAAGTCAAAAGCCGGAGCGCATGGCCCGTGGGAGCGGTATCCACAATATACTTGTCAAATTTCGCATCCTCGATCAGATCCACGATCGTGTTGAACCCCATCACTTCATCGATGCCGGGGATGGGTAAGGCAAAGATAGAATCAATATCTTCCTGGTCTAAATAAGTGGAGGTGTCAAAGATCTTCATGATCTGGGTTTCGTATTTTTTCTTGAACTGAGAAAGAGCTTTTGACGCATTGACTTCCAGGGCGCTTAAATTTTTGACTCCTTTTATTTCCTTTATCTCATCTCCGATCTTCTGGCCGAGACTATCCGAGACGGAATGCGCCGGGTCTGTAGAAATAACCAAGGTCTTAAAACCCTCTTTAGCCAAAAAAAGACCTGCGCATGAAGCGCAGGTCGTTTTTCCAACACCGCCTTTTCCGCCGAAAAGGATCAGCTGAAGCGAATCTTCTTTAAATCCGGTTAAGGCCATTCGTCTCCCATTTCCTCAAGAAACACGCCCCACATCGAGCCACGCGAACATGAGCGGTTATGCGCATTTCTTTATTTTAATTTCCAACATGCCGTTTTTATAGTTTGAGGTCAGGGTTTCCGCTTTCACTTTCACCGGAAGCAACACCTCTTTATGATACTTTCTGTCCCCGCTTCGGGCCGAGATATCCAGGATGTCTTCTTTCACATCCAGTTTGATATCC
>JBAXGK010000026.1:0-14341 GCA_037139435.1 Candidatus Omnitrophota bacterium
TCGCAATGGAAAAAGAGCTCCGATTCGCCATCCGCGAGGGTGGAAAAACGGTCGGTGCCGGCGTTGTCAGCGAGATCATCGCGTAACATCTCGTTCGGCCACAAATCCTAGCATTTTTTGGCGAAGCCCTGCAGGCTGTAAGGCGTTTATTTTCGCCGTAAGAGGTCTTACAAGCCGAAATCATTATTTTTAAGCCGTGTTTTTTCAGCGGTCTTTTAAGACAAAGGAAAAGGTTTTATTTCAATGCAAGAGATTATTTCCCTCATGTCGTCTTGTGAGCATAAGTCGACTTATTGGACGCGAAAAAACAAAAAACAAAATCCGGACAAGATCGAGCGGAAGAAGTACTGCCCGAGCTGTCGCAAGCGTGTCCTTTTCAGGGAGAAGAAATAAGGTTTTCAGGAGCCACACGGGACAGAGGCCTGTAGCTCCAATTGGTAGAGCGGCGGTCTCCAAAACCGCATGTTGCAGGTTCGAGTCCTGCCAGGCCTGTTTTAAATACGGGCGGTATGTTCTGGACTCGAAATAACGCGAGGATGCTTTGATGCAGAAGGCGGCAAATTTTTTTCAGGAAACACAACAAGAGCTTAAGAAGGTCACTTGGCCGACTTGGAATGAACTGTGGCAGGCGGCTACGGTGGTCATTGTGGTAACTTTTTTTGCATCAGCGTTTATCGCGGCCGTGGATTTCGGTATCTCGAATATCCTGCGGATGTTGATCAGTCTATAGTTATGGCCGACGCAAAGTGGTATGTAGTACATACGCAGACGGGCGTGGAAAATAAGGCTCGCGCCAGTTTGATCAGCCATGCGGAGACAGCAGGTCTACCGCATTTGATTCATGAAGTGCTGATCCCTTTGGAAAAAGTCAGCGAGGTCAAAGGCGGTAAGAAAAGGATCAGCGAGAGAAAGTTTTTCCCAGGCTACATACTGGTCAAGATGGAATTGACCGATGAAAGCTGGTATCTGGTTCGCAATACGCCGGGGATCTCAGGATTTATCGGGTCGGGGAAGAATCCGATCCCGCTCACGGAAAAAGAAGTCAATGCTATTATACGCGAGCAAGAAGAGAAACAGACGAAACCGAAGCCGAAAGTTGAATTTGAAGAAGGCGAAAGCGTCCGCGTCAAAGAGGGTTCGTTCGCAAATTTTAACGGCACGATCGAGCAGATCAATCCGGATCGCGGAAAAATGCGCGTGATGGTTACGATCTTCGGCCGACCGACACCCGTAGAACTTGAATACTGGCAAGTAGAAAAGATCTAAAATGGCAAAAGAGATAAAAACAAAAATTAAATTGCAGATCCCCGGCGGACAAGCGAATCCCGCGCCGCCGATCGGTCCCGCGCTCGGTCAGCATGGCGTCAACATTATGGAGTTTTGCAAGCAGTTCAATGAGCGCACCAAGGACCGTCCTGGCACGATCCTTCCGGCTGTGTTGACGGTTTATAAAGATAAATCGTTTACTTTCATTCTTAAGTCACCGCCGGTGGCGGCGGAGATCAAAAAAGCTGTGGGTCTTGCGAAAGCATCTTCAGAGCCTGGTCGCGTGATTATAGGCAAGATCACTCATGAACAGGTTATCGAGATCGCGCGCAAGAAAATGGTAGATCTCAATACGGCTAAGATCGAAAGTGCATGCCGTATCGTAGAAGGCGCCGCACGCAGCATGGGCATCGAAGTCGTAAAATAAAATAAGAACAGGACAGACGATGAAACGCAGCAAGCGATATCAAAAAAGAGCGACCCTGGTAGAAGAGGGAAAGATATATTCCCTTACGGAAGCCGTTAAGATCCTTAAAATGGTCGAAAAAACTAAGGCGGATGAGACCATCTCGCTGAGCTTTCAGCTTGGGGTTCGCGCCGAACAGGGCGATGAGAACGTGCGTGGTACCGTCAGCTTGCCGCACGGCAGCGGAAGATCCCTGCGCGTGCTTTGTTTTGCCAAGGGCGAAAGCGCCAAGGATGCTGAAATAGCCGGGGCGGATTTTGTTGGATCTGAAGAGCTCGTAGAAAAAGTTAAGAATGGCTTTCTTGATTTTGACGTGGTGGTTGCTCATCCCGATATGATGCGTGAGGTGAGTAAGTTGGGACGCGTGCTGGGACCCAAAGGTCTTATGCCGACGCCTAAGACCGGGACTGTGACGCCGCAGGTCGGTAGAGCGGTCAAAGAAGTGAAGGCCGGACGTATTGAATTCAAGAGTGATAAAACTGCCGGGTTGCATGCGGTGTGCGGCAAGCTGTCCTTTGCTGAGGAAGCTCTTTTGGAAAATGCGCGCACGGTGATCAAAGCAGTGAAGGATTCCAAGCCAGCGACAAGCAAGGGCGAGTATTTCCGGACCATCCATATTGCGACGACCCATGGCCCCGGTCTCAAACTTAATACGGGAGCACTTTAAGCCATGCCTTCTTTAGAAAAGAAATTGATGTTCCAGGAGATCGTAAAGGAATTCGAAAAGAGTCCCTACGCTTTTATTTCCAATTTGAATGGAGTCTCGGTCCTCGATATATCGGAAGCGCGCCGAAGCCTTGAGAAGGTTTCTGGGCGTTCGTTGATGGTCAAGCACGCGATGGCCCGTAAGATTTTCACGCAGTTCAGTGTGGCGGGCGCCGAGAAGTACTTGAGTGGTTCGGTCATCATCACATTCGGGGATAAGGAACCGCAAGAGATCTCAAAAAGGCTTGTTGATTTTTCTAAGACGCACGAAAAGTGGAAGCCCGCCGGGGTGATCTTCGAAGGTCAAGTTTACGGTGAGGATTTTGTCAAACAGCTTGCAAAGCTCCCTTCGCGTAAAGAGCTTCTGACGCAGTTGGTGCTGCGTATGAACTCTCCGATTCAAGGTTTTGCGAATGTCCTCGGGGCGCTCACGCGCAATCTCGTGGTCGCTTTGGAAGAGGTCCGTAAGAAAAAAGCAGCTGCTGGCGCTGCGTCTTAAGATCGCCAGTACCGAATCACATTTGAAATTAGGGGGTATGCGGTACAGTACTGTTAACCCCTTAAATTAAATAGAGAACAGTACAGAACAAAACGAATGTCCTGATAAGGGAAATTCAATCAAGGAGGCATTAGCCATGACAGAAGCAACTGAAGTAAAAATTTCCGAAAAATTGCAAAACATCCTCACTTCGATCGAGACGTTAACGGTGTTGGAACTCGCAGAGCTCGTCAAAGCGCTTGAAGTGAAGTTCGGCGTGAGCGCGGCAGCTGCGGCTCCTATGGCGATCGCGGCGGGCGGTGCGGCGGCAGGTGGTGCAGCTGCGGCAGAAGAGAAGACAAGTTTCACAGTCGTTCTGGTCAGCGCGGGCGATAAGAAGATCAATGTGATCAAGGAAATCCGTACGGTCACGAGTCTTGGGCTTAAAGAAGCCAAGGACCTGGTCGAAGGTGCTCCGAAGACCATCAAAGAAGATGTGAATAAAGAAGAAGCGACGAAGATCAAGACGGTCTTGGAAGCTCAGGGCGCAAAAGTCGAGATCAAGTAAGGTCCCGGTAGAAGCAGACGAACCAGGAACGCTGTCCTTAAGGAGGACAATACATAATGTTGCCTTTGATCACGAGAAGAAGCTTTACGAAGATCCAAGATACGATGGATTTGCCGAATTTGGTAGAGATCCAGATCAAGTCGTACGAGGAATTCTTGCAGAGCGGTCGTTCCAACCGTCGGCGTAAAAACCAAGGGCTTGAGGCGGCGTTCGCGGATTGCTTTCCCATCGAAAGTTTTGACGGGACTTGCAGGCTTGAGTATCAGGGTTATTCACTTGGAAAACCTAAGTATTCCATCCCGGAATGCCAGAAGCGTGGCATGACTTATGCCGCGCCGCTCAAAGTGAAGCTTCGTCTTGTCCGTAAGGGTATCGCCAAAGAGCAGGAAGTCTATATCGGGGAACTTCCGCTGATGACGGAAACCGGCACCTTTATTATCAATGGCGCCGAGCGCGTCATTGTGAGCCAATTGCATCGTTCTCCGGGCATGTCGCTTGAGGAAAGTCTGCATCCGAGTGGTAAAAAAATGTATAGCGTTCGCATCATACCGTATCGTGGCGCCTGGCTTGAATTTGAGTCTGACGCGAACGATGTGCTTTACGCTTACATTGATCGTCGTCGCAAGATCCTCGCAACCGCGCTTTTGAGGGCGTTGGGTTTTTCTTCGACCTATGATATTTGTAAGGAACTTTATCCGGTCGAGAAGATCCGAGGGTTTGATAAGTCCCAGGTCAAGGCTTGTGAGGACGAAATTCTGGCGGAAGACATTTTTCACCCGGCGAGCAAAGAGTTGCTTGCAGCCGCAGCATCAAAATTAACCAAAGAAGTGCTCGCGATTTTTCTCGCCAACGATGTTACGACTTTTTCGATCGTCAAGCTTCCCAAGGAGGACCGCTCGTTAGTCAATACGCTCGAGCGCGATCCCTATCGTAATTCGCAGGACGCTCAGCTTGCGATCTACCGTCGCGTTCGTCCAGGCGATCCGCCGACGGAAGCAAGTGCGAAAGACCTCATTCAGAAACTCTTCTTTGATCCCCAGCGTTATGACCTCGGCCATGTCGGCCGCTTCATGCTTAATAAGAAGTTAGGTCTTGGTACCAGCGCCGCGGAGACAAAAAATACGACTCTGCGTCCTGACGATGTGATGAAGGTGATTGGCAAGCTTCTCAAACTTCGCTCTGGCGAAGTGAGCGTGGATGACATTGACCATCTCGGCAACCGCCGTGTTCGTTCCGTAGGCGAACTGTTGCAGAATCAATTTCGCGTGGGTCTCGCGCGCATGAAGCGTTCCTGCGTGGAACGTATGTCCATTTATGATCTGGAAGCTGCGATGCCCCACAACCTGATCAACCCGAAACTTATTTCGGCGGCGATCAAGGATTTCTTCGGACGCAGCCAGTTGTCGCAGTTCATGGACCAAACGAATCCTTTGGCGGAGCTGACGCACAAACGCCGTCTCTCAGCCCTCGGGCCCGGTGGTCTATCAAGAGAGCGCGCAGGTTTTGAAGTGCGCGACGTTCATCCTTCGCATTATGGCCGTGTTTGTCCGATCGAAACGCCGGAAGGTCCGAACATTGGTTTGATTTCGTCTCTCAGTACGTTCGCTCGTGTCAATGATATCGGGTTTCTTGAGAGCCCGTATCGCAAGGTCGTAAAGGGCCGCGTGACGGAGCAGATCGATTACCTGACTGCGGATGAAGAAGATAAATATGTTATTGCTCAGGCGAATGCACCGCTTGATAAAAGCGGCCATTTCACTTCAGATGCGGTTTCTTGCCGCGCCCGCGGGGATTTTCCGAAAAAGAAACCCGAAGAGATCGATTATATGGATGTGTCGCCGCGTCAGCTCGTGAGCGTTGCGGCGGCGTTGATCCCATTTTTGGAACATGACGACGCGAACCGCGCTCTTATGGGTTCGAACATGCAACGTCAGGCAGTGCCACTTCTTATTCCCGAAGCGCCTCTCGTGGGAACGGGGATGGAACGCCACGTGGCGAAGGATTCTGGCGCGGTACTTCAAGCCAAGTCTCGCGGGACCGTTAAAGCGGTTTCTTCCGAAGAGATTGTCATTGATGACTTTGTTTACAAACTCCGGAAATTCAAGCGGTCCAACGCCGGCACTTGTATCAATCAACGCCCACTCGTCGAAGTTGGAGACAAGGTGAAGCGTGGAGATATCATTGCGGATGGCGCGGCAACACAGGGTGGGGAGCTGGCTCTTGGCCGTAACGTCCTCGTGGCGTTCATGCCGTGGCGCGGTTACAACTTTGAAGACGCCATCATCGTCAGCGAAAAATTTTGCAAGGAAGACGTTTACACCTCGCTTCACATCGAAGAGTTTGATATCGAAGCGCGTGATACGAAGCTTGGTAACGAAGAGATCACATGCGATATCCCGAACGTGAGCGAAGAAGCTTTGAAGGATCTAGATAAAGAAGGCGTGATCCGTATTGGCGCGGAAGTGAAACCCGGCGATATTTTAGTTGGGAAGATCACCCCGAAATCCGAGATCGAGCTTTCACCGGAAGAAAAACTTCTCCGCGCGATCTTCGGCGAAAAAGCCGGCGATGTGCGTGACGCGTCTCTTTCCGTGCCTCCGGGCGTGGAAGGTGTCGTGGTGGACGTGAAAGTATTCGCTCGCAAAGAATCTGCCGCAAAAACTAAGGAAGAGCGGCGTCAGGAAAATAAGGATATTAACGAGATCAAGGAGCGTTACAACGAGCGCATTGATCTATTGAAGCGCGAACGTCTTCACAAGGTCTCCGACATGGTGATCGGGAGAAAGCTCTCTGAAGACTTGCTTGATGACGTGTTGGGCGAAGTGCTCATGAAGAGCGGGCATGTCCTCTCGAAGGGTGATCTCAAAAAATTGGACGGATGCGATTGGGATTCCCTCCGCATTGATGAAGATCCGGATCTTGAAGAAAATATCAAAAAGATCGCTCGTGTTTGGGGCGATGAGATCGATGAGCTCGTGGCTGAACGTACCCGTGAGATAGATCGTGTGCGAAAAGGCGATGAGCTTCCTCCGGGAGTCATCAAAAAAGTCGTGGTGTATGTTTGTTCGAAGCGGAAGATCTCGGTCGGTGACAAAATGGCCGGTCGTCACGGGAACAAGGGTGTGATCGCGAAAGTTCTTCCGGAAGAGGATATGCCTTTTCTTGCGGATGGAACTCCTGTGGAGATCATTTTGAATCCGCTCGGCGTGCCTTCCCGTATGAACGTCGGACAGATCCTTGAGACCCATCTGGGTTGGGCGGCTAAGATGCTCGGCTTCCATGTCGAAACGCCGGTTTTTAGCGGTGCTACGGAAGAAGAGATCCGGCAGGTCATGAAAGAGGCGAAGATCCCAAGCGATGGGAAGATCTCCCTTTATGACGGACGCACCGGGGACAAGTTTGATGAAAAGATCACGGTCGGTCAAATTTATATGTTGAAGCTTGCGCATCTCGCGGATGACAAGATCCATGCTCGTTCGATCGGGCCCTACTCCCTCGTAACGCAGCAGCCGCTCGGTGGTAAGGCGCAGTTTGGCGGTCAGCGTTTTGGAGAGATGGAAGTGTGGGCGCTTGAGGCGTACGGCGCAGCTTTCACGCTTCAGGAACTTCTTACAGTGAAGTCGGATGACGTGGTGGGTCGAACACGTGTCTATGAAGCGATCGTTAAAGGCGAACCCGCGCTCCACGCTGGAACGCCGGAATCTTTCAACGTACTTGTGAAGGAGCTTCAGGCTCTTGGGCTCGATATCGATCCCGAACGTAATGCGGGCGGTAAATTGCCGAACTCCGAAACCAAGGAAAAATCCGCGGAAGACAAACAGGAAGAAGCCAGGGAGAAACTCAAAGTATGAACTACAGCGTGAATACTTTTGATTCTGTTTCGATCCGCATCGCGTCACCCGAGTCCATTCGCAAATGGTCGAAGGGTGAGGTCAAGAAGCCGGAGACGATTAATTACCGAACGCTCAAGCCGGAAAAAGACGGTCTTTTCTGCGAGCGTATTTTTGGCCCCACGAAGGATTACGAATGCGCTTGCGGCAAGTACAAACGCATCAAGCATAAAGGGATTGTTTGCGATCGTTGCGGCGTGGAAGTGACCCAGGCGCGCGTTCGTCGTGAGCGGATGGGGCATATCGACCTCGTGACGCCAGTTTCCCACATCTGGTTTTTCAAGACCATGCCGTCGCGTATCGGGAATCTTCTCGATTTAAGCGTCCGTGCACTTGAAAAGGTTCTCTATTATGAAGAATACATCGTGCTCGATGCGAAGCAGACACCTCTCAAACCGCGGCAGCTTTTGACGGAAGATGAATATTTGAAGGCGCAGGAGCAATACGGCCCCGAGAATTTCGTGGCTCAAATGGGCGCCGAAGCCGTCCAGACACTTTTATCGGAATTGGAGCTTGATAAGTTGACGGCGAAGTATCATCGCCAGTTAAAAGCTGCAAAGTCCAAGCAGTCCCGCGCTCGTGCCGTCAAGATCCTCAAGATCGTGGAAGCTTTTTATAAATCCGGGAACAAACCGGAATGGATGATCATGAAGGTGGTCCCCGTTATTCCGCCGGATCTTCGTCCTCTTGTGGCGCTTGATGGCGGACGTTTCGCGACGAGCGATCTTAATGATCTTTACCGACGTGTTATTAACCGCAACAATCGTTTGCGTAAACTCCTTGAGCTTAAGGCGCCGGATGTCATTATCCGCAATGAAAAGCGCATGCTTCAGGAAGCGGTGGATGCCCTTTTTGATAATGGACGCCATGGTCGCCCGGTGCTTGGCGCCGGCAACCGGCCGCTCAAATCCCTAAGCGACATGCTCAAAGGGAAGCAGGGGCGTTTCCGTCAGAACTTGCTTGGAAAACGCGTGGACTATTCCGGTCGTTCCGTGATCGTGATTGGGCCGGAGCTTAAGCTTCACCAGTGCGGGCTTCCCAAGAAAATGGCACTCGAACTTTTTGAGCCTTTCATTATCCGTAAGCTCAAAGAGCGCGGTCATGTACACACTATCCGTTCGGCCAAAAAAATGGTGGAACGCGTGAAGCCCGAAGTTTGGGATATTTTGGAAGAAGTGATCAAGGAGCATCCGGTGATGCTGAACCGCGCACCGACGCTCCATCGTCTCGGCATTCAGGCATTCGAGCCCATGCTGATCGAGGGGAATGCCATTCGTATCCACCCGTTGGTTTGTACGGCTTTCAACGCCGACTTCGATGGTGACCAGATGGCCGTCCACGTACCGCTTTCTATGGAAGCTGTGATGGAAGCGCGCATTCTCATGCTTTCTGCTAATAACATTTTCTCGCCCGCGAGCGGGCAACCGATCATGACCCCGACGCAGGATATCGTACTCGGGATCTATTATCTGACCAAAGTTCGCGACAAGGTGTTAGGGGAGGGTCTTGCGTTCAGTGGTGAGCAGGAAGCGATTCTAGCCTATCAAGACGGCCAGATCCATAAGCACGCAAAATGCAAACTCCGTTTGGAGAGTGGCGAGATCGTGGATACGACCATGGGACGAATTCTTTTCAACGAAGTTCTTCCCGCAGGGTTTCGGCACGTTAATGACATTGTGAACAAGGGTAAGCTTTCGAAGATCATTGCAGAATGTTACAACGCGTTCGGCCATGAAGAGGTGGTGAAGCTTCTCGATAGATTGAAAGCCCTCGGTTTTGCTGAGGCCACTAAGGCCGGCCTTTCGATCGGGATCGATGACATCCAGATCCCCGACGCTAAGGAAGGTATCTTGAATGAAGCCCGTAAAGAGGTGAAGGCGATCGAGAGCCAGTACAAACAGGGCTTGATCACCGACGGGGAACGTTACAACAAGGTCATCGATATTTGGACGCACACCACGGACCGCGTCTCTGACGTTATGTTCGAGGCTCTTGATGCGTTCAATCCAATTTTTATGATGGCCGATTCCGGTGCCCGTGGTTCTAAGCAGCAGATTCGTCAGCTGGCCGGTATGCGCGGTTTGATGGCGAAGCCTTCCGGCGAGATCATTGAAAGTCCGATCACCGCGAATTTCCGCGAAGGTCTGACGGTTCTAGAATATTTCATTTCCACGCACGGTGCGCGCAAGGGTTTAGCGGATACGGCGCTTAAGACTGCCGACTCCGGATATTTAACCCGTCGTTTGGTGGACGTGGCGCAGGATGTGATCATTAATATCGACGATTGCGGCACCTTGAACGGAATCGTGATGGAGCCGGTGTATGAAGGAGAAGATGTCATCGTATCTCTTTCCGACAGGATCCTGGGTCGTGTGGCCCTGGACAACGTTGTCGACGTTATCACCGACCAAGTGATCGTGAAATCAGCTGATCTCATCGATGAAGCCACCGTCAAGAAGATCGAAGATGCTGGTATCGAAAAGATCCGTGTTCGTTCTGTCCTTTGCTGCGAATCGCCCAAAGGTATCTGTGCAAAATGTTATGGTCGCGATCTTGCCACGCGTCGTCTCGTCGAGCAGGGGACCGCGGTGGGTATCATTGCCGCGCAGTCCATCGGCGAACCGGGCACTCAGTTGACCATGCGTACATTCCATATCGGGGGTACGGCGTCCCGCGTAGTCGAACAATCTTATTATCGTGCCCGTAACGAGGGCATGCTTCAGTCGCATAATCTAAAAACGGTCGTCACGAAGACGAACGAGACCGTCGTGCTGAATCGAAACGGTCAGCTTTCCCTGCATGATCCGACGGGTCGTGAGTTGGAGCGATACACGATTCCGACCGGCGCTTTTATCCATTTCAAAGATGGCGAAAAGGTCAAAAAAGGTGAGATCTTTGTGAAGTGGGACCCGTATACGGTTCCGATCTTGACCGAAGTTTCCGGAAAAGTGCGTTTTGAAGATATCAAGGCCGGCGTCACGATGAATGAAGAGCTTGACGCGACCACCGGTATGACCGAGCGCGTGATCATCGAGCATAAAGAAGACATGCATCCCCAGTTACTCTTGGTTGGGGACAACGATGATATTCTGGCATTCTATCCGATCCCGACGGGCGCCCATATTGTGGTGAAGGACGGCCAATCCATCACGGGGGGAACGCTCCTCGCGAAGACGCCGCGTAAGGTCGCCAAGACGCGCGACATCACCGGCGGTTTACCGCGCGTTGCCGAACTTTTCGAAGCGCGCAAGCCCAAGAATCCGGCTGTTATTTCCGAAATCGATGGCGTGGTAGAGATCGGGCCGATTGTAAAAGGTCAGCGCCAAATTATCGTGAAGAGCTCGACCGGTATGGCTAAAGAATATTTGATCCCGCACGGAAAACATTTGAACGTTTACAAGGGTGACCGGGTACTCGCCGGCCAGCAGCTTGTGGACGGTCCGGTGGTGTTGCAGGACATCCTTCGAGTTTCGGGGGAAAGAAGCTTGCAGCAATACCTCGTGGAAGAAGTTCAGGAGGTTTATCGTTTGCAGGGTGTAAGGCTGAACGACAAGCACGTGGAAGCGATCGTTCGCCAGATGCTGCGCAAGGTCCGTATTGAAGATTCGGGAGATACCGAATTCCTTGTGGGTTCCCATGTGGAAAAACTCAGGTTTGCGGATGAGAATGCCAAGATGATCAAGAAGGGCAAGGAGCCGGCTAAAGGCACCTCGATTCTTCTCGGGATCACGAAGGCATCGCTAACCACCGACAGTTTTATTTCCGCCGCGAGCTTCCAGGAAACGACACGCGTGCTCACGGAAGCGGCTTCAGCCGGCAAGCGGGATTATCTGCAAGGGCTTAAGGAAAACGTGATTATGGGACATTTGATCCCAGCCGGAACGGGCTTCAAGATTCACCACGACATTGAACTCGAAAAAGATCTGACCGATGTTTTGCCGGATCCAACGGCCGGGAAGAAAGAAAAAGCTGCCGAAGAGGCCAGCGCATCCAAGGAGAATTTATAATGGCGCCGACCATCAATCAGTTGATCCGTTTTGGAAGAAATAAGTTTAAAGTTAAATCAAAGTCCCCGGCTTTGCAAAATTCGCCATTCCGCAAAGGTGTGTGCTTGATCGTCAGGACCCAGACCCCTAAGAAACCGAACTCCGCGCTTCGGAAAATCGCTCGCGTACGTTTGACGAATGGGCAGGAAGTTACGGCCTACATTCCGGGCGTTGGGCATAACCTCCAGGAGCACTCCATTGTGCTCGTGCGAGGCGGTCGCGTGAAGGATCTTCCAGGCGTTCGTTATCATATTGTTCGCGGGAAACTCGATGCTGCCGGCGTTGCGGACCGTGCGAAATCGCGCTCGAAATACGGCGCGAAAACCCCGAAGGTAAAGGATGCTAAGAAATTATGAGAAGAAGACGCGCACCAAAAAGAAGGATTGATCCAGACCCGCGCTACAACGATTTGTTGATCGCAAAGTTCATTAATATTGTTATGGAATGCGGCAAGAAGTCGACAGCGGAGAGAATTGTCTATGACGCTCTCGATATTGTGAAGGAAAAAACATCAAAAGAACCTCTTGAAGTTTTTCGCGCGGCGTTAGATAATGTGCGCCCTCTCCTGGAGACAAAGTCCCGGCGCGTAGGCGGGGCGACGTATCAGGTGCCGGTCAGTGTTTCCGAAGATCGTGGTTACTCCCTAGCCCTTCGTTGGATCCGGAGCTATTCCCGTGATCGCAAGGGGAAGCCTATGCATGAGAAATTGGCTCAGGAGATCATCGATGGTTTTAATAAGACGGGGCCTTCTATTAAGAAGCGGGAAGATATGCACAAGATGGCGGAAGCAAACAGGGCTTTCGCGCATTATCGTTGGTAGAAAAGCAGTCCTTAGGACAGCATAAATAGAAAAAAAAACAATGGCAGACGAAAAGAAAATTCATTTTCCGATGGACAGGATTCGCAATATTGGCATTGCAGCCCATATTGACGCTGGGAAGACGACTACCTCCGAGCGCATTCTTTTCTATACGGGCCGCACCTATAAGATCGGGGAAGTGCACGAAGGTACGGCGGTCATGGACTGGATGGAGCAGGAGCAAGAGCGTGGGATCACGATCACTTCGGCGGCCACCACTTGTTTTTGGAGAGATTGCCGGATCAATCTTATTGATACCCCTGGACATGTGGATTTTACAATTGAAGTCGAAAGATCTCTCCGAGTGCTGGACGGTTGTGTCGCGGTTTTTGGCGCTGTGGAAGGCGTAGAGCCGCAATCTGAAACCGTGTGGCGTCAGGCGGATCGTTACAATGTTCCGCGCATTGCCTTTATTAATAAAATGGATCGTACGGGTGCCGAGTTTGAAAAGAATGTTCAGCAGATGCGCGATCAGCTCGGAGCGAATGCTGTTCCGATCCAGATCCCGCTTGGGCTTGAAGAAAATCATCGCGGCATTATCGACTTGGTGGAGATGAAAGCCTACGTGTTTAATGATGAAAGCCTTGGCGCAAAGTTTGATATCGAGGAGATTCCTGCCGAGTATTTGGAGCAGGCTAAGAAGGCGCGCGAGTTTATGATTGAAAAGGTTTCTGAATATGATGACGCATTGATGCATAAATTTCTAGAAGCGCAGGAGCCCACGGTCGCTGAGATCAAGGCCGCGATCCGTAAGGGGACGATCAGTCTCAAGATGGCGCCCGTCATTGTTGGTTCTGCCCTCAAGAATAAGGGCGTTCAGCAGCTTTTGGATGCGGTGGTGGATTATCTTCCTTCGCCGTTGGATATTCCCCCGGTGAAAGGCACTGAGCCTGGGACGGAAACGGAGATTCATCGTGAAGCGAACGATAAAGCTTCTTTGTCCTGTTACGCGTTTAAGATCGCGAGCGATAAGTTTGTGGGTTCCTTGACTTATATACGTATTTATTCCGGGACGCTTTCTTCAAGTTCTTATATTCACAATGTTCGCACGGGCAAAACTGAGCGTATCGGTCGGCTACTTCTCATGCATGCCAACAAGCGTGAAGAGATCGATGAAGCCGGCGCCGGAAATATCGTGGCGGCCGTGGGTCTTAAAGAAGTGAAGACAGGCGATTCTCTTTGCCTTGAAAGCGATCCGATCCTGCTTGAGACGATGTTCGTGCCAGAGCCGGTGATTTGGATGGCGGTTGAGCCAAAGACGAAAGCGGATCGCGACAAAATGTCAGATGCCCTAGGAAAGCTTGTTAACGAAGATCCTACCTTCCGAGTGAAAACGGATCAGGAAACCGTTCAAACCTTGATCGGCGGAATGGGCGAGCTTCATTTGGAGATTAAAGTCGATATCATGAAGCGGGAATATGCCGTTCAAGTGAATGTCGGAAAACCGCAAGTGGCTTACAAAGAGACGATTCAGGCTTCAGCAGAAGCCGAAGGAAAATTCATCAAGCAGACGGGTGGGCGTGGGCAGTACGGACATTGCTACATCAAGATTGAGCCTCTCGCGCGTGGTACCGGAAATGAGTTTGAGGATGAGGTCAAGGGCGGTTCTATTCCCCGCGAATATATCCCTGCGGTGGAGGCAGGGGTGGAAGATGCTTGTGCGAACGGCGTGTTGGCGGGTTATCCTGTCACAGACGTACGAGCAACCGTTTACGACGGTAGCTACCATGATGTTGACTCTTCAGAAATTGCGTTTAAAATGGCCGGAATTTTCGCATTCAAGGAAGCTTTTAAGAGAGCGAAGCCCGTTCTCCTTGAGCCCATCATGTTCGTTGAGGTTTTGGTCCCGGAGGAGTATATGGGGGATATCATCGGTGACTTGAACTCCCGTCGTTGTGTGATCCAGGAGCTCACGAACAGAGGCCATCTCAAGGTGATTCAAGGGCTTGTTCCCTTGTCCGAGATGTTCGGTTATGCGACTTCGGTCCGTTCCTTGTCGCAGGGACGAGCGACTTACACGATGGAGCCGCACACTTATCAAGAAGTTCCAAAAATGGTCGCAG
>JBAXGK010000027.1:0-14136 GCA_037139435.1 Candidatus Omnitrophota bacterium
GCAGCTTTTAAAGGGAAAGGGTACGCCGGTTCCCGTGGTGCCCACCAAGGAGTTTCTTCCTTCCGGTCCTTACCAGTATTGCCGCAATCCCATGATGCTTGGTTTCTTTCTTTATTTGGCAGGTTGGGCCGCGCTCTTTAATCGGACGGGCTCCTGGGTTGCAGCCGCTGTCCTCATGGTCCTTTTAGTTCTCGAGATCAAATGTGTCGAGGAAAAAGAGCTCGCGCAGCGTTTCGGGGATGTCTACCGCGCGTACAAAAAAAAGACGCCCTTTTTCATTCCAAGATTTCGATCTTAGGGATCAGGCTGTGGAGGTAAAACAGATGAGGCGTAGTTGGGTCGTCTTAGCGGTAACGTTGTTTCTTTCTCTTTCAGGCGCTTCCTCAAATCTTCTAAGGGCAGAGGAAACTGTCCCCCAGCTGCCCAAGTTTTACCTGAACGACAAACCCGCAGTTTTGACGGTTCAGGACTTGTCGGGCTTTGGCACACGTCCTCTGCGCTTATTGGTTCAAAGAAATAACCGGGCGCACAAAGAGGAGCTCATCCAGGTCTATGCCCTCGGAGCGCGAGAAGGGGAAGATCTTCGGATTCAACTCGGGGTGCCAGTGCCTGGGATGCGCGTGACGCTTTACAAAATCTTGCACGACGCCGATGGCGCTCGTTATTTAAACATGCCTACCTCGGTTTATTTTGATAAGCCCGGAGAAACCCTTTATCAGGAGAAGATCGGGCCTTTTCGAGAAGCTTTTTTCATCATCACCTTTGAAAAAACGGATGCCTCCGAGAAAAAGGACTTCAATGTCCGGTATTTCGAGGAGCGGGTGAGAAAGCTCGTGATCGGAGCCTATAAGACTAATTATTTATTCTCTTCCCTGAAAATAAAAATGAAGGACTTCGCGGACCCGGATGCCCAAGCGTTCTTTGAACGGGACGCGCAGCTTCTCGTCGACCGGCTCATGGATCCACGCCGTATATTCCTGATCCGGCTTTGGAAGGCCGGAAGGTCCACCGCCTAGGCGAGGCGTACTCTGGAAGCTTTTTGTGTAAAAAAGCCGTTTCTTTTTTTGATTAAGGTTGCGTTTTTGCAGGCGTCTCATTATGATAAATCATGACCGCGAATCTTGATTACGCGTACGATCAATACCTGAAGACCCATGAGGCCCGAGCTGTTCCCGCGATCGCCCGGTTCAGGGAGAAGCTCAAAAATCCCGCCTTCGCGTATGGCCGCTTAACGGTCCCGGCTTTCTACAAAGCTTATTTTGTCACGCCCAAGCAGCAGCACCTCCTGAAACGCGCCGCCTCCACCTTTTCCCAGATCCTCAATAAGACGGCACGCCTTTATTTTGAAGAAGCGCAAATGAAGTCTCACTTTCATCTTTCTCCCGAGGCCGAAGAACTTGTGAAGATCGATCCGGGCTACTCCCAGCATGTCGTCTTCAGCCGATTCGACGCGCTCCTGGAAGGCGAGAGCCTGAAGCTTTTGGAATTCAATTGCGACGCGCCGGCCGGCGCCGCTTACACCGATCAGCTGGAATCCGCGTTCCTTTCCGAAGAGCTGATCTGGCCTTTCGCCGAGGAGCATCATTTGGCGGCCAGTGAGCGCGTCCAAAGCATTCTTTCAACGCTGCTTTCGGTCTATGAAGAGTTTGGCGGCTATGAAACGCCCCAGATCGCGATCGTCGATTGGCGGCATGCGCGGACCTCCTCGGAATTCGAGTACATGAAAAGCCACTTCGAATCCAAAGGCTACAAAACGACGATCGCAGATCCTCGCGAGCTTCAGTACAAAGGCGGCAAGCTTTATCACAAAGGTTTTCGCGTCCATCTGGTCTACCGCCGAGTGATCTTCGATGAACTCCTGGAACGTCTTGATGAAGTCCAGGACCTGCTGCATGCCTATAAGGACAAGGCCGTCTGCGTGGTCAACCCGCTGCGCTCAAGGCTGGCCTCAAGCAAATCGATCTTCTCGCTTTTGACCACCCCGGAGTTCGATCGTTTCTTTACGGAGAATGAAAATGAGATGAAGCGTCAGCATCTTCCGTGGACGCGCTGTCTTTCGGACGCCGAAGATTTCTATGGCCACCGGAAGGTCTTCCTGATCGATTTCCTGAAAGATGAGAAGGACACGATCGTCCTGAAACCCTCGGGCTCCAGCCACGGCGCTCGCCGGGTTCATATCGGACGGGAGACGCCCGATGGCGAATGGAACGCGGCGGTGGATAAAGCGCTGAAAGAAGAGGATTGGGTGATCCAGGAGCAAGTCTCGGTCCCGGCGATGACCGTTCCTGACGTGGTGAACCAGAAGCTCGACCTCATTTATAAGAAATACAATTTCAACATGCTGGTTTTCGGGGGGAAATACGCCGGAGGGTTTGTCCGTTTGAGCGATGAGAGCGTGATCAATGTGGCGACGGGCGGAGGTCTCATGCCCGCGCTCTGGTCCGATGTCGCTCCCGAGCATTTTGGAGCTTGAAGCGGAAGCCACTAGGGTGTAGCTTGATGGGGTGTTGTGACCCGGAGGGAAATCGTGAAACCTTTGAAAAAAAGACGGATTTTTTCGAAAGAAGAAGCCGACGCTTTATTGCCGGAGCTTGAAAAATGTCTGAAGCTCCTCCGCGCCAAAAAAGAAGCCTACAGCCGCACCCACGATCTTCTCTTTATGCATGAGCTTGTTTGTACCGCCGAACGGACCCACGGACTTTCAGAAGAGAAAGATGATCTGGAAGACGGCATTCATGCGCTTGAGGAAGCGATCGAGGATCTCGCCAAGGATGTCGAAGCGATCTTCGCGATGGGTTGCCTTCTGCGTAATATCGAAAAAGGCTATGTGGAATTCCTCGGGACGCATGAAGGGCAGGAGGTTTATTTTTCCTGGCAGCTTGGCGAACCCAGCATTTCTCATTATCGCGCGCCCGGGAAAAAAGTCCATGAGCGCGTTCCTCTCTCCGGAAAACCCGCAACGAAAAGAGCGGCATAGAAAAATTCTACAAGGAGTAAGTCCGAAATGTTCCGTTGTCTTTTTAGTGAAGGGCAGAAATATAAAAATCTCCTGAATGGCCAGTGGGTCGACCCCAAGGCCAAAGAGTGGGACAAGATCTTTTCGCCCGTGGACGGTTCTTTGGTGGGGGAAGTGCCCGCGATGAACCTGGAAGAAGCGGATGAATTCTTAAAATCTTCGGCTGCAGCGCAAAAATCCTGGGCGGCGGTCCCGGTGAGTGAACGTGCCGTCATCCTCCACAAGGCAGCGGACATCCTTTTGCGCGAAAAGGAGAAGATCGCGGACGTCCTGGTGCGCGAGATCGCAAAAAATAAGAAATCCTCTCTTTCTGAAGTGACGCGCACGGCGGACCTGATCAACTTTACGGCGGAAGAAGGGAAGCGAGTCACGGGCGAAAGTCTTTCGTCCGGAGCTTTTCCCGGTTTTAGTGAGACGAAGCTTTCCCTCATGAATCGCGTGCCGCTCGGAGTCGTGCTCGCGATCGCGCCCTTTAATTACCCGATCAATCTTGCGGCCTCCAAAATAGCGCCGGCGCTTGTGGCGGGGAATGCGGTGGTTTTCAAGCCGCCGACGCAGGGAGCGATCAGCGCGCTCCATTTGGCGCGTGTTTTTTGCGAAGCCGGGCTTCCGGCGGGTGTTCTCAATGTTATTACGGGGCGGGGTCGGGCGATCGGGGACCATCTGGTCAGCCATCCGCTCGTGAGCATGGTCGCTTTTACCGGGAGCAGTAAGGTTGGAAGACACATTGCCTCAATTGTAGGGATGAAGCCGCTTCTTCTGGAGCTCGGAGGTAAAGACGCGGCGATCGTTCTGGAGGATGCAGACCTTCCCTTGACCGCCGCGCATATCGTTGCCGGTGCTTTTTCGTTTTCCGGGCAGCGGTGCACGGCCGTGAAGCGCATTCTGGTCCTGGAATCCGTTGCTGATAAACTGATCGCAGAACTTTTACCGCTGGTGAAGAAAATGACCGTGGGTCGACCGGAGGAGGATGCTGACATCACGCCCTTGATTTCAACGGAGGCCGCGGATTTCGTTCAGGAATTGATCGATGACGCGATCCAAAAAGGCGCGAAGCTTCTCGTGGGCAACAAACGGGAAAAGAACCTTATCTATCCGACCTTATTTGACCGCGTGACCGTGGATATGCGAGTCGCCTGGGAAGAGCCTTTCGGTCCGGTGCTTCCTATTCTGCGGGTCAAGACGGTCGAGGAGGCGGTCCGGATCACGAATGAATCCGAATACGGGCTCCAGGCCTCGGTTTTTACGGAAAATGTGGATTCGGCCTTCAGGATCGGAGCGCAGCTGGACGTCGGGACGGTTCAGGTGAACGGCAAAACAGAACGCGGTCCGGATCATTTTCCATTTATCGGAGTGAAGAGCTCAGGGATGGGAACGCAGGGGATCCGCTATTCGATCGAGGCTATGACGCGCGCAAAGACGATCGTCCTCAACTTCCATCCCAACTCTTAATTTCTTTTCTAAAAGGGTTGTTGGGACGGCCCCAATTTCAGCTACGCTAAAATTGAATAGTCTTGGGACCCCTAAAGAGGGGTCGGGAAGAAGACCAAGAAGCGCGAACCATGGCCGGGGGTGCTTTGGCAGGTAGCGTGGCCGCCGTGCGCTTCCATGATGTGTTTGACGATCGCCAGACCCAGCCCCGTTCCTCCCATTTCCTTTGAACGCGCTTTATCCACACGAAAGAAGCGCTCAAAAATACGAGCTCGGGCCTCATGAGGAATCCCGATCCCCGTATCCTCGATCGTGATCGTCACACCTTCTGGCTTTTGATCTGCGGACAGAACGATCTTGCCTTCCGGCTTATTGAATTTGATCGCATTGGCAATGAGATTGACGAAGACCTGATGGATCTTGTCTTTGTCGCCGGATAAACAGAGAGATTTTTCGGGAAGACGATTTTCGATCACGATCTTTTTTTCTAGGATCTGGGTCTTGAACTGTTCCAGGGTTGCCGCTAACTCGGAGGCAAGGTCGATCTTTTCCTTTATAGTCAGGATCGCGCCTTGTTCAATCTCTCCAAGCGTCAGGATATCTTCCACGAGGCGTCCCAGACGATCCGTTTCCTCCGAAGCGATCTTCAGAAAGCGCTCATTGGTCGCCGGATCCTTTGACGCACCCCCCAACAAGGTTTCAATAAATCCTTTGATCGAAGTGAGCGGCGTGCGGAGCTCGTGTGAAACGTTGGCCACGAATTCTTTGCGGATATTTTCAAGCCGGCAAAGTTCTGTCATGTCGTGGAAAACCAGGATGCCCCCGATGTCACCGACCTCGGCGCCCAGGACGATCACATTGACGCGAAGCACCTTTTTTGTTTTGCCTGAGATCTGGATCTCCTCAGACGCGAGCTTTTGCTCTCTGAGAGCCTGGTCCGCGATCCTTTCGAGCTGGGGATGGCGCGTGATCTCGATCAGGCTTTTTCCCGCCACGTCCGTGGCCGTGAACCCAAAAATCCTTTCTGCCGCAGGGTTTGACATGACGCATTGTTTGCGCCGGTCGATCGCGATCACGCCTTCGTTCATATGGCTCAAAATGACGGAAATTTTACTCTTTTCGCTTTCAAGATCTTCGATCCTCAAACGCAAAGTCGCGGCCATCTGGTTCATCGTATTCGCGAGCATCTTAAGCTCGTCCTTGCCATCGATCAGGATCTTCTCGGACCAGTCTTCACGGGCGTAGCGTTCGGCGACGGAGGTGATCCGGCGTATACGTTTACTGAGATGATTGCTAAAAAAGATGCCGGCGATCAGGACGGCCAGGATGCCAAGAGCTGCCGTGAATAGGACAGGTCGGCGGACCGAAGCCAGAATTTCATCAACATGGGTGATCGGCATAGCCGTGCGGACAGCGCCAAGGATCTTTTCAGGGTCCAAGACAGCCCCAATCTTCACTTCGTTCCGATTGATAAGTATTGGGACTGCAATATAAAGCATCCGGGTTCCCACAGTCGTGCTGTAGCGGACGCTCATACCCGGTTCTTTTCTTAGAGCGGCTGCAACCTCGGGCCGCAGCGCGTGATTATCCATTTTTGAAAGCTGCTCTAAGTTTTCGCTCGAATCGGCGAGCACCGTGCCAGCCGGATCGATGATCGTGACGCGAACGTCTGTTTCGGTAGTGATCTTTTTTAGCTGCTCTTGAAGGGATCTGCGGTCACTCAAAAGAGGGATGACCAGTTCTCGGATAAGGACGGTTTGGCGGGTTAGGGAGCTCTGGAGCTCAAGGAGGTCGCGCTTCTGAAGGAAATGAGAAAGCGTCCAATCAGACACAGTCAGAACAAGGATGAAAATAATGCCGTACAGCACCAGGAGACGTTTGGCAAAGCCGATCTTAGGAAGTTCCATTTTATTCTCCGTCGAAACGGTAGCCGACACTTTTGATGGTGACGATCCGTTCCGCTTCTTTCCCGATCTTTTTTCGAAGTTGTCCGACATGCATATCGACGGTTCGCGTTTCGATATTCACGGAATTCTCATAACCCCAGACCTTCGATAGCAGGACTTCGCGCGTCAGGACCCGCTCCTTGGAGCTCATAAGCACGCGCAGGAGCTCAAATTCCTTGGCGGTGATCTCGACACATTTTCCCTTTAAGCGCAGCTCATGCTTTGTCACATCGAGTTCGATCGTTCCGGAGCGCAGGATCTCTTCGGGGGCTTTTTCCCGGGAGCGGCGCAATACGGCTTTGACGCGGGCCACGAGTTCCCGGGGGCTGAAAGGTTTGGTCATGTAATCATCCGCGCCGAGTTCGAGGCCGACGACCTTATCGGATTCGGTACTCTTCGCCGTGAGCATGATGATGGGGAGCGCGTGCGTCTTGTCGTTCCGCTTCAGGGTTTTGCAGATCTCAAGGCCGTTTATTTCCGGGAGCATGAGGTCGAGGACCACAAGGGCCGGCCTTTCTTTAAGCGCTGTTGCAAGGCCTGTATTGCCCCTGGCTTCGGTGAGGACGCGAAAACCTTCCCGCTCGAGGTTGTACTTCACGAGCTCGCGAATGTTCTTCTCGTCTTCAATGAGGAGGATCGTTTCGTTTGCCATAAGGTTTTAACCGTGTGGATTTTACCATAACAGGAGGTCCCAAGGGGGGACAACCTGCTTCCTTACATATTCTTTACAGCTCCATCATAGTGACTTTACTTGGGTTTTCTATACTTCCGCCATGAAAACAAAACGAATCCCATTCAACCGGAGGAGATCGAATCTTATGAAACACCACCCTTTCACAAAACTGGCGAGCATTTTAGTCGTTTGCCTTATGACTTTTTCATCTTCGGCGGTCGCAAGTGACGCTGAGCTCATGGCCTTGGTCCAGAACATGCAGAAGCAGATGAACGAACTGCAGACGACCGTCATGGCGCAGAAAACAGAGCTCGAGGCGCTCAGGGCGGGTGGTGGCGGGAAGATCCAGATGGCTCCGAGCAGCGTGGAAGCGACTCCTCCCATGAGCGAAGCGGAATTCGCCCAGCGCTTGGGCGATGCGACCGGCGGCGCCAACAAATGGCTCAAAGACCTCAAGTTCAGCGGTGATATTCGTTTGAGGTATGAAGCGTTCGGTTTGCATGGAAATCCTAATGCCAATCCGACTTCGACTACGGCCGGTTATCAGGACGCGCGGAACCGTTTCCGGATCCGCCTGCGTTATGGATTTGAAAAAACATTTAATCCGGAAATTAAAGTCGGTTTTTCGATGGCGAGCGGCGACAAAACCACGAACGGTTACAACACAGACCCTATTTCGACCAACCAGAGCATGACCAATGATTTCAACTTCAAGAACATCTGGATCGAGAAGGCCTATGTCACGTATACACCGGAATGGGCGAAGGTTAGCATCAACGACGGTTTGAATATCTCAGGTCTGGAGGTGACGGCCGGGAAATTCAACAATCCTTTCGAAAAAGGATCTACGGATATGATCTGGGACCGGGACCTGAAGCCGGAAGGCGTCTACGAAAAGTTCGATTTGGGGCTACTCAAGACCGACAACGTGGTCCTGAAAGCCTACGGCCTTTTGATGCAGTCCGTTCTTATGGAAACGGGAAATTCCTCCACGTCTGTTTCCAATAAAGACGCAAACCTTTTCGCCTATCAGGCCGGTTTGAATCCTGTGTTTTATATCCCCGGCATGGAGCGACCGGTGGATGCACTTTCCGCGATCTCGGTCTACAACTACCAAAACTACGACAACAACAGCAATTGGCAAATTGCCGGGGTGAGCCAGGCGAATGGAAATCCTTCCTACAACGCGAACCAGTTGTCGGCAAAGGGCTTTAACATTCTGAGTTTCTATCAGGAGGTTGTTTTTTATCCTCACGGGATCCCCGTGAAGCCGTTCGCTGAATTTGCGCGCAATATGAGCAACCAATCCGGCAAACCTGCTTCGGCTCCCTTTAACGGAATGCAGGGCGGCGAAGATGCCTGGTCGTTGGGTCTTACGCTCGGGAAGCTCGTAAAGAAGGGGGATTGGCAGGGGAGCTACGCTTACAAATATATCGGCGCGAACTCGGTCGTGGGCGCTTTTAATGATAGCGATTTCGGCGGCTATAACTACGGCGGCACCAACAAGGCCGGGAGCGTCATTAAGGTGGGATATAACCTCACGGATTATCTGACCTTGAACGGCGCTTGCTTCCTTGTGCGGCCGATCACACAAAGGGATACCACAGCCAACGGAATGCAGGTGGACCAGTCGGTCCGCCGGTTCCAGATCGACATGACCTATAAATTCTAGTCCCAATACCAACACTCGAATCACAGCGGAGATTGGGGCAATCCTGGCCGCCATTCTTCAAAAAATGAAAGGCCAGGATAAGGCTTTACACGGATTTTACATCCACCGGAACAGGGCTCCTATAGAATGAAGCCCAACATGAAAGAGGGGGTTTGAGATGAAGACCAACAGGTTTCTTAAAACGATGTTTGTGGCGCTAGGGATCTTTTGTGCCGGGATCTTGCCGGCCCAGGCAAAAGAAAAGATGATCCAGATCAAGGGGTCGGACACGATCGTCAATTTGAGCCAGGCGTGGGCCGAGGAATTCATGACGGCAAATCCCCAGGTGAGTCTTGCCGTGACAGGGGGCGGTTCCGGGACCGGGATCGCGGCTCTGATCAACGGAACCACCGATATCGCCAATTCCAGCCGCAAGATCAAGAAGAAGGAGCTCGATGACGCGCAGAAGGCCGGATACTATCCCGAAGAATTTAAAGTAGCGGTCGATGCTCTCGCGGTGATCGTGAACCCGGCGAACCCCGTCAAGGAACTGACCATAGACCAGCTCTCCGGTATTTTCACGGGCCAAATTACAAATTGGAACGAAGTCGGCGGGAAGAACGAGCAGATCCTGGTTCTCTCGCGCGAAAGGAATTCCGGAACGCACATGTATTTCCTGGAACACGTGTTGAGGAAGGGGAATGAAAAGGGCCCTGAGCAGTTTGCGCCATCGGTCCTGATGCTGCCGTCTTCCGAGGCGATCATCAATGAAACCTCGACAAGCGAAAGCGCGATCGGGTACGACGGACTTGGCTACGTGTCCGCGAAGGTCAAGACCCTCGCGGTTGCGAAGAAAAGCGGGGAGACCTTTGTTTCGCCCTCTAAAGAGACCGCGATGAATAGGACCTATCCGATCTGGCGTTTCCTCTATATGTATACAGGCTTCAAGCCCAAGGGAGAGACCAAGGCGTTTATCGATTTTGCCATGGGCGCGAAGGGGCAGAAGATCGTGGAAGATATGGGTTTTGTGCCGCTGGGTGGATCCCGTTAGAGATTCGTAAAAAGTTGTTTCAAATCAAAAACAGGTCGAATTTAAAAGAAGGATTTTCTGCGTAATTCTAATCGTGACGGAAGCGCTCCCTCAAGGAGCGCTTCCTATCTCTAACGGGAGAGCGGTGTGAGAAAATTTCGCGAAGCAATCATAGAAAAAACCATTCTTCTGAATGGCTTTGCGTGCATCCTCTTTGTCATCCTGATCTTTGTTTTTTTAGCCAAAGACGGGCTTACGCTCTTCAGGACGATCGCGATCCAGGATTTTCTTTTCGGGAGGATCTGGAGCCCGCTTGCCGAACCTCCGCAATTCGGGATCCTGCCGCTTTTCCTCGGCTCCCTGGTTGTGACGCTCGGAGCGACCGTCATTTCCGTTCCCCTTAGCATGGCCTGCGCGATCTTCATCGGAGAGATCGCGCCGCGCTGGATGCGGGAGACATTAAAGGCCGGGGTGGAGCTTCTTGCCGCGATTCCAAGCATCGTGATCGGGTTTATCGGTATGACCATGCTCAGTCCCGTTGTAAAAACCCTGTTCCATCTCCCGACGGGTCTTACCGCTCTTACAGGATCCATTGCACTGGCTTTCATGGCTATTCCGACCATGGTGAGCATCATGGAAGATGCCATCACCTCGGTGCCGCGGACTTATAAGGAAGGGTCTCTGGCGCTCGGCGCCACTCACTGGCAGACCATTTTCCGGGTCATTATTCCCGCGGCGTCTTCCGGGATCGTGGCGGCCATTATGCTCGGAATCGGACGCGTGATCGGTGAAACGATGGCTGTCATGATGCTGACAGGTAATGCCTCGGTGATGCCGAAGACGATCCTGGCGCCTGTCCGGACGTTGACCGCGACCATTGCCGCCGAAATGGGCGAGACGGTACGCGGAAGCGAGCATTATTTTTCACTTTTTGCCATCGGCTTGGTTCTTTTCGGGATCACGTTTCTCATCAATTTTCTTGCCGATATGGCGCGCCATAGGAAAAGGAAATGAAACTCAGACCTCAGACAAAACAAAAGATCGCTTTTGCGTTGCTCGGTCTGGCTGCCGTGATCGTGATCGTTCCGGTAATCCTTATCCTGGTTATTCTTATCCAAAGGGGATGGCCCGCGATCAGCTGGCAATTTTTGACAGAGATGCCGCGAATGGGAATGCGAGCCGGCGGTATTTTCCCAGCGATCATGGGAACTTTATGTCTTGTCGCGTGTGCGATCAGCGTTGCCCTTCCGCTTGGGGTTCTGACAGCGATCTATCTTGTGGAGTATGCCAAGAAGAACTGGTGGACGAGGATGATCGAGATCGCCATCGTGAACCTGGCGGGAGTCCCCTCAGTGGTCTATGGCCTTTTTGGCCTGGGCCTTTTTGTGATCTTTTTTCATTTCGGATCCTCGATCCTTGCGGGGGCGCTCACGCTGGCCATCATGGAACTGCCCGTGATCATCACATCGTCCAAAGAAGCGCTCATGAGCGTTCCGCGTTCTTTCCGCGAAGCGAGTCTTGCCTTGGGCGTCAGTAAATGGGAAACGATCCGGTGCGTGGTACTTCCCAATGCGCTTCCCGGCATTCTGACAGGTTCAATCTTGGGCGTTAGCCGGACAGCCGGAGAGACGGCCCCGATCCTTTTTACTGTCGCGGCGTTTTATTTGCCCAGGCTTCCTCAATCGATCTTCGATCAATGCATGGCGCTGCCGTATCACTTGTATGTTCTCTCCACGCAGGTTCCGAACGTGAAGCCCTCGCTTCAATATGGAACAGCGCTAGTGCTGGTGGGCATGGTATTTTCGCTTAATCTTGTAGCGATCATTGTTCGCGCACACATCCGGAGTAAGAAACAATGGTAGATCCCAAGATCGTCGTCAAAAATCTGAGTATTGATTTCGGGGGCATTCCCGCTCTGAAGGATGTGAGTTTTTCCGTGAAAGATAAAGAGATCCTCGGCGTGATCGGCCCGGCAAACAGCGGGAAGACGTCGTTCTTACGCGCCCTCAACCGGCTAAATGATCTGGACCTTGGTTGCAAGATGTGCGGATCGATCCTCTTGAATGGCAAGGACATCAATCGGGAGATGGATGCTGAAGAGGTGCGGAAGAAAGTGACCATGGTTTTTGCCCTTCCGATCCCGCTTCCGATGTCGATCTTTGACAACGTCGCGTACGGTCCAAGACGCCACGGTGTGAAAGATAAGAAAAAACTCGAAGAGATTGTGGAGAAAAGTCTTAAGGCGTCATTCCTTTGGGAGGAAGTGAAAGACCGGCTTTCGTCTTCCGGGATGAAACTTTCCGGCGGGCAGCAGCAGAGGCTTTGCATTGCGCGGACGCTGGCTGTAGAACCAGAAGTGATCCTTTATGACGAGCCGTGTTCCGGGTTGGATCCTATTTCGACGGCAAAAGTAGAAGAGGCCATGCGGGAATTAAAATCTCGTTACACGCAGATCCTTGTGACCAACAATGTGAAGCAGGCCGCCCGGGTGGGGGATCGGGTCGCGTTCTTTTTGATGGGGGAACTTGTGGAGATCGATGAAGCCCAAAAGCTTTTTACAACCCCTCACGACAAACGCACCAATGATTATTTAACCGGAAGATTTGGATAGTTTTCTTCTTCTGTCATTCCCGTATGTATCTGGCGGGAATCCAGAGCTGGATCCCGGACCCTAAAGGGCCATTGTCAGGGTTAAAGGCTTCGGGGATGACAAAAAAACAGGGCTATTAAAGTATATGAAAAAAATCGAAACGAAAAATCTCGACTTGTTCTACGGAACGTTCCGGGCGCTGATCCATGTGAACCTTGCGATCGAGGAGAAAATGATCACCGCGCTGATCGGTCCTTCAGGATGCGGAAAATCCACCCTGCTTCGGACGTTCAACCGTATGAATGATCTGATCGACGGGGTGAAGATCACCGGTGAAGTTCTGATCGATGGACGGAACATTTACGATCCCGGAACCGATCTTGTGGAGCTTCGTAAAAAGGTCGGCATGGTCTTCCAGCGGCCCAATCCCTTTCCGCTTTCTATTTTTGACAATATTGCGTACGGTCCGCGGACCCATGGGTTCAAAGATAGAGCTCAGCTTCAGGAGGTCGTGGAACAGGCGCTCTCCCGCGTGCAGCTTTGGGATGTTTTAAAGGACAAGTTGGACTATTCGGCGCTAAATCTTTCACTTGAGCAACAGCAGCGGCTTTGCATCGCGCGGCTTATGGCCGTCACACCGGATGTTGTGCTCATGGATGAGCCCTGTTCGGCTCTGGACCCGGTGGCGACCCAAAGGATCGAAGAATTAATGTTTGAGCTGAAGAAGGATTATACGATCCTGATCGTGACGCATAACATGCAGCAGGCGGCCCGTGTTTCAGACCGCGCAGGATTCATGCTTCTCGGAAAACTGATTGAATACGGAGAAACCAAGCAGATCTTTACGAATCCAGCAGAAAAACAAACCGAAGAATACATCACCGGAAGATACGGATAAGCCCCGTTAGAGATGGGTGAGATAGCATGCAAAACCACGCAGCGCATTGTTGAGGCCCTGAGCAACTGGCAGCCACAGTCAACGCTTGGGGTGGTCGAGCGTGCCGTGGTGGACGGTTTTATTGGCCTGATCGGCATTGTGGTCCCCTACATGCTGCCACTGTTGCTGTTGCTGATCGCCCTGGAAGAAATCGGTCTGATGCAGCGCATTGCCTTTGTGGTGGACCGGGGGTTTCACAAAATTGGACTCCACGGCGGCGTGGCCGTACCGTTTTTGCTGGGGCTGGGCTGCAACGTGCCGGCCATCGCGGCTGTGGCGCGCACCTCGACCGGGCGCGAACGCCTGATAGCCTCGGTACTGATTACCTTCGTGCCGTGTTCAGCGCGCTCAGCCATCATTCTGGCGGTGGCCGGCAAGTACTTGGGGGTGATCGGCGTGATTGGCATGTATGCACTGACACTGGTACTGATTGCCGCCATGGGGCTGTTGTTGTCGCGTCAGCAACGCGAGGTCGGACCGGGGCAGTTACAAGATATTCCGCCCTACAGGCGACAAAACTGGCGCACCATGCTGATGGAAACATGGCTGCGCTCCAGCGATGTATTAACCATTGTCACGCCCCTCCTGGTGGGTGGGAGCGTGGTGCTGGCGCTGCTGAGTCACTTCGGAGCCGACAGCAGCATCAACACCTTGCTCACTCCACTGACCAATTGGTGGCTTGGCTTGCCGCTGGTGCTGGGCTTGCCGCTGCTGTTTGGTGTCCTGCGCAAAGAGTTGTCGCTCTTGATGATCTTTCAAGCCCTTGGCACACCCGAGATCGACAGCGTGCTGGGCAAAGTGCAGATCATTACCTTGCTGGTGTTCATTACCTTTTATGTGCCTTGCATTTCAACCTTCGCCA
>JBAXGK010000028.1:0-13742 GCA_037139435.1 Candidatus Omnitrophota bacterium
ATCGGCATACAAACCGGCGCATTGATCGGCATTAAGGATCTTTTGATCGGCACTTCTCGTGCGGAGATACGGGTAGACAGCAGAGAACTCGAGGCGAAATTTCCGACGGAGGCAGAGCTCGGGGTCAAGCGACCCGCCAAGTGGCAATTCTGGATGAAGGATGCCGTGATCGAGCTCATGAAGGCTTATGCGAGGGAATATCTGGTTGCTTACGGCTATGCGCCCTATAACGAGTCAACTTTAAAAAGCTTTGTGGATTCTTTTCTTGCCGGGACGGAACATTCATTCGGGGCTTTTCAAAGGAGACTGCCGCCCAATAGTTTTGAGGCGCTCGTCCATGTTAAAGATCTAATAAAACTACCTGCCGAGCTTCAACCCATTTCGAAATCTGAGCCTCAGCCTGTTTCAACGAAGCCCGTCAGGCGCTCTGAAATCCGAAGGATAGTAAGTATTATTGCAGTAGCAGCTGTGATGGGGCTTGCCGGATGCGCCACGCCTCAGCCTGGGTCACAAGCGCCGACCACGTATCGTTCGCCGGTCTATGTCCCTTATCAAAAACCGATTATGCCGGTGATTTCAGCGCCTAAGATCAATGTTAGGCCGAATATTCCTCGAGCCACAATTCCTCCAAGTGGAATTCGGGTAGTGCCGCCCACACCTTCCATTCCAAGGCCTCCCGCCGTGCCACACCGTTCTGAAGTCCGTAACACTGATAGCGGGCAAGTCCGGACCGGAGTGCGCCATCTTGCCGATGCCAAAACTCCGGAAGAAGTCGGGCATTTTCTCGCAAAGCTATTGGTCCGTGGTAAGGACCTGAGTGCTCAGGACAGGACGGTCCTGGCAGCAGCGGCGAAAGCCGAATTTGGCCCCGAAATAACCCCAAAATCAATCGAGCGTGCTGCCTCTAAGGTTGCCCGGCGCTCCGAACTTCGTGGAGCCTCCATTAAAAGAGCCATAATGCTTACAGTCGTTGCAGCGGTGTTCGGCCTTGCCGGATGTGAGCAGGGCAGCGACAGCCGTGAGGATGAATCGGACAATACGGCGATCAATACTCCTGCTGTTTCGGAACCTCGGGTCCCGCATTCGGAGCCAGCGGTTCCTTCTGCCGAAGAGCAGGCCTATCTTGCAGCCCGCTCCAATGTCAAAGATATGGATCAATTTATTCTTAGTTATATCTCCGCAAAGGGGTATGCCGAGGGTCGCGCGGGTTGGTCGGAAGGCGTTGCGGGCTACTATTCCGGGACGACGTCTGGGAGCCGGCCTTATTCGGCCTTTACAAGTGAATTCGCAGATCAGAATTTGAGAAATCTTGCCTATCAGGGTTATCTCATTCCGACCGTATCACCCAATCGCTCGGAAGTGCGGGAGCCGAAGGAATGGATGCGGGAAGTAGATGCGATGGTGGCAGAGCTTTGGAGCAAAGTTGAAACGGCGGAAGCAAGCCGGTCGGCGGAATTGGTATGGCTAAGAGAACAATCGCAGGATATGCAAGGCATTCAAGCAAGGATGCGTATTCTTCTTATGTTCATTGAAAGAGAAACTCAAACGGTTCTGCAGGGCGTGCGATCTGAGAAGGATGTTTCTGCGGGTCTCGCGGCTCAGCAGCCGTCCCTCTATGAACGAACACGTGAAATGAAATATTTTTACGCCCAGGCGGTCGGGATCATGCTTTTTTTAAGGGAATCTAGCCCGGAGGTCCAAGGTTCGGCTCTCTCAGGATTGAACGGGGCAAGGAAGGAAGTTCAGGATCTTGCGCGTCAGCAGATGGCTGGGATCACGCCTAAATTGCTTGCCGCTCGAAACACAAGATCCTCTCAGGCTGGAAACGAGCGTTCGGAAATTCGGGAAACGACGGAGCAGGCGCTGCGGCGGCTTAATGCCGACTTGGATGGATTGGATCGGCTGATCTCAGAGCTCAGGAGGGACCCGAAGGCGCCCAACAGGGCACAGCGACTCAAGGTTCTGAACGCGGCTTTTAGGAAGACGGCGGATGAACAGCTCCAGCTTAGACTTACAAAGGAAATTTCTCAGTTTTGGGCGATTTTGTCAGGAAAAGAGCAGGTGGCGGCTCGCCTTTTCACTTCTCCGCTGGAGTTTGGACGAGCCTTGGTTTTGGGGGCTGTCATGCAGCCGATACTTGCGAGAAATGTTTCGGCGGCGCGCCGTTCGGAAATAAGAACCGAAGTGGATGCTGCAACCTCTGCGAAGATCGCGGAGCGATGGAAAAAGATCCGCTACATGGAAAACGATCCTGAAGGTTCTGCGGCCAGGGCCAAAGCAGATAAAGAAGGCGAAGCCTTTTTGGCGAATGCGCAGGAACAGATCCGGAGAGTGGCGAAGCAGATCCATCTTGACCCTCGTGTTCTTGAGCGACTCCTTCAATTTGAAAAAATAATCCGCGTCAAGATCCCCTTGACGCTTGATGAGGGCGGCGAACTACAAATGATCGACGGATGGCGCATTGGCCATAACGGCGCACGGGGTCCTTATAAAGGCGGGATCCGTTACGCGATCGAAGTCATGGAAGCGACGATTAAGGCGCTTTCCACGGAGATGACCGTCAAGAACGCCATCGCAGGTCTTCCTTACGGCGGCGGCAAAGGCGGTGTGGCGATCAATCCAAGAGAACTTTCCGTCAAGGAATTAGCTCGTCTGACTCGCGGCTATGTTGCGGAGTCTTTGAAACAGAATTCCAAAGCTTTCGGAGCACTTCTGGATGTTCCGGCTGGGGATATCGGAACAACTTCGAGGGAGATGGGATGGTTTGCGGACGAATTCCTGAAGATCATGCGTCCGGATCTTTTTACCTCTGCGGATTTTCTCGAGAAACTTGCCAAGACTGATGAAACCAGTACTCCTTACCTCGAATATTACATGCAGGTCTATTACGGCAAGCGCCATATTGACATGAACGAAGGATCGCCCATCGCGACCGTGACTGCGAAACCCGAAGGAAAGGGTGGCGCTGTGGGGCGTACTCCGGCAACAGGCCTTGGTCTTTATTATGTGACGCGTGAGGCTTTGAAGGTTTACGGAGAGCGTCTTGGGACCGGTACAAGTGTGAAAGGGCAGAAAGTAGCGGTGGAGGCATACGGCAATGTCGGGAGTTACGCGGCGCAGAGTTTCCGTAAAGACGGCGCGGCGATCATGACGATCAAGGAATTTGTCGGCGGTCAGAACGTTGCAATTGCAGCCGTGAAAGACACAGGGATCGATCTCGATCGTCTGGACAAACATTTGGCCGAGCAGAACACCGATGGGACTTCGAAAAAGAACACCGTATTGACCTTTGCCGCGGAACATCCGGAAGATGCTCGGGTCATTGAAGTGGATGAATTCTGGGCGAGCGATGTCACGATCATGGCGCTGGCGGCAAAACAAAAGACCGTGAATCAGCGTATTGCCGGCCTGATCCGCGCGAAAATAATTTCCGAAGGGGCGAACGGACCTTTGGAAGATGCCGCGACCGAGAAGATCCTTCTCGATAAAGGCTCTATCGTTCTTTGCGATGTGTTTACCAATGATGGTGGGGTAGCGTTCTCATCTTTGGAATGGCGGCAGAATAATATCGGGGAACTCTGGCCGGAGGTTGCCGGGAACGGGCTCATGGAAGATAAGGTTGTGAGCGCCTTCTACGACATTTCACGGGTCTCGGAATCTCAGAAAATTTCTCTTCGTGAAGCGGCCTATCAGATCGCGATTAGCCGGATCGTGGATGCCATGCTCGCAGCAGATTCGAAATTAGCGGCGTTATTCAACGAATCCAATCCTCCTTATGTAATGGATGCCGGAGCTAAGCGCTGGCGGCCGGAGACCTTGCCGGAACTTAAACAGATCGATACGACGGCAAAGAGGCTCGAGTTGATCGAGCGGGCTGATGAGGTCATGAGTAAAAAGATCGACGCGATCGTTGCCGAGGCGCTTCGCGAACTTCCCACTAAGAGGGGCAGTGTCATCCTGATTGGCGGACCGCGCGCTTCCGGGAAGCCGATGCTTGCCGGACAGGTCATGAAGAGGATCCGTGCGCAGGGGATCAAGGCGGATGTTCTCGATATGGATTATCAGACGGTTGAGGACGTTTCCCGGGTTCTTCAGGGAAAAACTATTTTTGTCCGCAAGGAAAATGGGTTGAGCGGCGGGCCTTTTAATTTAGAAGATAAAGAGATCCTCGTGGTTCACGGTTATTATGCTTTGGGCGATGAGATCATCCGATTTATCAACGCGATGAAGGGGAAGGCTTTCCCGGTGATGGCCTACAGTTCGCCGGATATCCTTCTGGCCAATAATTGGGCCCTGACTGCTTATGATCTTCGTTTGATGCGGGACATTTTGACCAGTGTCGCCGTAGGGGAAGAAAGCAATGCCCAGGAAGTGATCCGTCGTTGGCAGTGGCAGCGTGTTTCCGAAAACGAGGCCGTCATGGCAACTTGGAAGAATGCTAAGCGAGCGATCAATACGTATCTCCCGTATGAACTTCCGTTCTTGAAATCTCTTATCAGTCCTATGCTTCGCGTTGCTATCCAGCAGGAAGTGTTGCGTCAAGGCGATGATGTTTTTGCGTTAAATGTTCTCCACCATCTGGACAAGCTTCTCGTCGGCGTGGAAGGCTGGGACGTTTCGCTTCTGGAAGGCCATCATGATTCCGTGCTGTGGGAATATGTTCAGCGCTACGCTCCGAATGGTACTCCCGCCGCTCGTTCTGAAGTTCGGAAAAGTCAGAGTGGCGAAAAACCGATCGAATTTTCAAAAAAAGTAGGCCTTGGGCAACTAAAAAAAACGGTGGATGAAGCGCAGGATATGTTGGCGCCGTACAAGGGTAACGGGGCACTTTTAGCCTCTTTCGGGAGAAGTTCTCAGGTTTTTGGCTTTGTCTCAATCCAGGACGGTCGGGTTGTCCCGGGAGAATCTCTCGGGGCCGCAGTGGAGGCCTATTTCAAAAATCTTCCAGCGTACCAAGATGTTACGTTCACTGTCTCTGCCGAGTCTGAAGATCCACGGGTGCTGATCCATGTTGTGGGTAAGCCTGTTCCGGGTACGTGGTCGTTGGGTTTTAAGGAAGAGATGACGGAACTTTGGGTTAGGGCTATCGGAAAACTAGAAACCCATTCCATGGCAGTCAATAGGATCGTGCTCGGGGGAGTGATCGTTGCAGTCGTGCTCGCCCTTGTCGTTTGGATCGTACCAAAACCCGACAATAGAGAAGAAAAGGAATGGATGAAATATTATGGAAGTCGCTTGGAACTAAGCGGCTATCATGCCGGAGATGAATTTGTTATTGTTCGCAATTGGGTTGAACTTCCCGAATCCAAACGCCAAAAGGATCTTATCCAACTCTTAAAAGATTTCACCCGCGAGCGCTACGGCAAAGATTTCAGTAAGCGCGACGGTACAGACGACGATCAATTTGTTCGGGAATTTTTATTCTCGGGATTGCATTACGGCAACATTATCAAAATGGCGGAAGATTTGAAGGCTGCGGAAGATTCCAGCGCCACGGATGAATCCCGCTCTGAAATTCGAACGAAGGAAGAGATCCCGTCGGATTGGATGGGGGGGGAGCAGTCGGCCGCAGAAGCCAGACGCGCGGTACGGGATGTTGAAAAGGCTATGCGCCATCAGTTTAAGCTTAGAAAACAAACCGCTCCAAAAATGCCGAAATTTTCCGAACACTTTGTCGCGAGTCTTCCTGAAAATGTGACGGTTAACGATCTGAAGGCTGGCCGATTAGATATTCTCCTCGTTCTCAAGGGAAAAGGTCTGGTCAAGGTCGATGTGGCTGGCGGGACAACGATCCTTCTGCAGATGGATGCTTTTGTCCAAACCTTAGGCCTCAGCAAAGATTTTTCCGAGATCGAAGAGGTCCATCTTTTTCGCCGCTCTGAAGCGAGGGCGACTTATTTTCTGGAAGAAGTGAACGGGAGCGAGACCTGGGAAGAAATGACCTCGAAGCTAGCGGTCGAGCGCATCGACGCGGTGGTGGCGGCTGTTCAGGCGGGAGTGGGTGATTATCTTCAAGCCCAAGTTGCTGCGCAAAAAATATCCGATAAGATCGCTCAGGATTCGCTTAGGTCGACCCTTGCAAATCTGAGGGAATGGATCAGCTCTTCGCATATCGATCCATATACCAAGCGCGGTATTTTAAAAGCGGTCGCGAAAGCCAGGTGGCAGGACATCAACACCGCTTTTGCGGCGGAATATGATAAAGAAGGCCGGATTAAGCCGTCGCTTGCTTTCGGGTCGGCAGGTGTTCGCGGCCCCGCAGCACTTGGCGAAGAGGACCTCCGAGAGTTCAATAACAAAGGATTTCATTCAGAGCATCTTAAAGGTCCGGCTTTGGTTAATAACGTGTCACTCGCTCAGTTGGCCACGGGAATCGGCCGTTCCTTTAAGCAAAGAGGTCGGACTCGGACGGTTATTACTTATGACAGCCGGATCTATGGGACCGCGCTTGCCGATTTCATCGCGGCCATTTATCTGAAGGAAGGCTTAACCGTCCATATTTTTGATCAAACGGCCCCGATGCCCGAAATGGCATTGACGGTCGCTCTTTTGAAACTGGATTTCGGTAATCTCGTTAGCGCCTCGCACAATCCTTCAGAATCCAACGGTCTTAAAGTGGCGAACTGGAGAAGTGCCCAGTTGGACCCGGCGACCCGCAATGCGGTTGTCAAAACAACCTTTGATCCGGAAAAAGGCGTGAAATTCGCGGATATTGAAGAGATCTTGCGGGCCAGCGTGAACCTCAAGGATCCTCATGCTGCTTACAAGATCCCTGCCGGTTCTGATGAAATGGGGCCGCTGGTGGAGCAGTTCGCGGCGGGACATCCGGAGCAGGTCGTTGTCCTGGAATCCAAAAACATTGAAAAAGATTCTAAAGGTCGCCAACATATCGATATTCACAATCGTCATGCGGACTATACCGTGAGCCACATCCTGATGCCTCTTGCGAGGATCAAGGAGAGTGCGGCGAATATGGTCGTCCGTTATTGCACGTTTTACGGAAACGGTCTGGCTGCCGCGGTGCGTACTTTAGTCGATCGCCTTGGCGTAAAGTCCGAGAATTTCCAGGCTGTAAAAGAATATCTTTTGAATAATCTTTATACCCCCATTGGAACGGAAGTCACGCCTGCCGGTTTTTTTCAAAGATTCAGATACCGTCAATTTGCCGGAAAGCCTGATGGGATCATTCCCGACCCCGGTAATTCTGCGGGACAAGCCTACGCATGGGAAATGGTAATGGCGGATTTGATCCTTCAGAACGGCGGGGATGTTGCCAAAGCGCTCAGGGGTGTGGATTTTATCGCCGGGAATGACCCGGATTCGGACCGTTTTGGCTCTGTGGTGACCATGCTCGAACGGGAACTCGCAAAGGTTTATCCGAACGGACTTCCCGCGCAACTTTCCCCCGTTCCTGTGAAGAATTTTCCCAAAGAGGAAGTGGCGCGCGTTGCCCAGTTAATCGCGTATGTGGTGCCGCCTGAAATGCGCAAGGACCTTGGTTTCGGGGGTGCGGCGCTTCTGACGGCCAATGATACCTGGGTGACCGTTAACAAGTACCGCATCGACCGTTTCGGCGAAATGATGCAGGCCGGCCGAATTCCGACAGGGCTTAAATTTACGATCGTGAAGACCCATGTTACGACGGACGGTCTGAAGTTCCTCGCGGATTATGCCATGAAGAAATGGGGAATTGAAGTTGTTGTGAAAGAGCCCTTCGTGGGATTCACGCTTTGCGCTCTGGAAATGATCTGGTCCTGGAAACATTTGATGGTCAATCTCTCCGCGAATGAGGAAAGCGCCGGATTTTCGATCGGCGGCGCCGGGCCGGTTATTTACACCCTGCTTGCCTTGTTCAATAAATACGAAGATTATCAGGTTGAAACGCAGGACGGTGCGATCCGTGTGAACCATGACGAGGCGGTCATGGCTTTGAGTGAGGAAGATTACGAAAACACACCCTCCAAACGGGGCAATCTCCAGAAATCCTATTTCGGATATACGCGTGCAGAAATTGAAGAAGCGTTAATCTATTTGCAGAAACAAGGAGTTCTCAAAGTAGATGGCAATCGGTTCGTTCTTGAGGACTCTTATAAGGCCCTTCGCATGAATGAAGATAAGTATTGGGCAGCTTTCGAAGAGGATCGTGAAAACAACGCGCCTTCTGTTATGGAAGCGGCGCCTGGAGACAGGCTCGGAAAGCGTGGGCACACACTCGAAAAAGACGGGTTCTTGGGACTCAACTTGATGTTCGAGGTTGCCGCCTATGCCAAGAGTAAAGGCATGACGCTTTATAACTACATCAAACATGAAATTTACATGAATCCGGACATCGGTCTTTTTGCAACGATTAATATTGCGTTGGCGTTCCCCGAAGGTACGGTCGGAACGGCCGCTAAGGTAAAAGTACTTCAGGCCGGTCTTGATCAGGCTCTGAGGGTGGTTCGCGGGGAAGATGTTCGGATCAACGGAAAGAAAGTGACAGGGATCAAACTGTTTTTGCCAAAAGAAGGCAAATACAAGGATCCCAAGAACTATCCTTGGGAAAAATACAAGGAGCTGATGCCGTATATCGACGATAAGACGTTGCAGGATCCGGCGTGGCTGCAAAAGAATGGATTTTTTCCCGAAGAAGGTGTTCGGTTTATCTTAGAAGACGGCAGTCATATCACGCCGCGGCCTTCAGGTACGGAAAATAAGATCCGGTTCTATGTTCAAGCCTTTCAAAAGCTAGCAATTTTGGCTCAAAAGATGAGTGACGAAGGCAAACCTAAGGATGAAATCGAAGCTGCCGTAGATGCGGCGATCACGGACACAATTGTGGAAGCTTATCAATTGGCCAAAGCGACCCAGGACCTCGTAAGCCGTTCAGAGAGCCGTTCAGGGATGGATGTCAAACAACTTGGGAAAGTGATTGTAGTCGCGGCCGGCGTGACTGCGGGACTTTGGGTTCTGAACCAGCTTTCGGAATTGGCCAAACTGACAGTAGGTCTTGCTGCTCTTGCGGTGATGGCGGGTGGGTTCTGGAACATCCGAAATTTCGGTTTTAAACAAGAGGATTTGACCATCCGTTATCCCAAAGCGACGGATCTGATCCTGAAAAAAGTTCAAGGGATGATGTCCGTCGAGCCTCGTTTTTCGGGATACACACTGGATCGGATCGATTGGAAAAAAATCGACAAAGATCTCGTGGAGCTCGCCTCCTTGGAAGCATTGATCGAGCATGGGAGTTCCCACGTCTTAACCTATGACAAAATAGAGCTTGTCCGGGATGACCGGCGAGGGGCTGTGGTGGTTTTTTCTTCACACGCCGTTCGTGATCAACTGAAAGTAAAAGGTGGGGAGATCGTCGGAGCGTTCCAAGGCTACCGGCAGGCTACACGCGAGCGTTACAGTATTCAACTTTCATCTCGCAGCGAGGTTCGTAAAGGCTTTGAACAGGAACTCGAAGATCTACGGTCTCGGCGCGATGATCTCATGAAAAACGAGATACACACCGCGCTGGTTGCAGTCGAGCTCGATCAGGTGGAAACGGGGATTACAGCGCTCTTGACCGCTAAAAAGGTTTCCGGACGTTCCGAAGTGCGCAAGACTGACGCGGAGGAGATGATCGATCGCGAGATCGTTCCTAAGCTCTTTGAAAGAGTCAAACAGTTTGAAAAACGAAAAACACAGCAAGCCATAAGCTCCCATGAGGCGGCCATGATAACCGAGGATCTTCGAAAGAACGTCCTCGTGGTCTACCGGATAATTTCTGAGGTGGTTGCGCCTCAGGATGGTAATGCGCTATCGACACTCCGATTTTTTTATGGGCTTCAGCCGCAGCAGTCTCAGAGCCCAGACAATCAAAACAATGTGATCCCGGCGCTCTATGGGGCGTTCCTGTCTCACGATGGTCAGCAGTACAAGTCCTTGAGAAAGCAGGTGGGTCAGCCTGTCCCGACAGATGTGGTCGGCTACAACGAAGCGCTTGCGAGGGCTTTCCCGGATCAGTTCAGGACACTCTTAGCGATTGCCGGAAAGTTGCCGGTCAATATTCTTCGGAATGATTTTGCGATGCTTCCGACGAGGGACAAGATCCTACCCTTCAACAAAATTGATCGGAAGGTCTTTACTCTGGCGACTTTTCTTGGGAATATCGTGAATCCGTACGGGTCGGAGAGGGTTGAGCCGGCGATCGATTATCAGCGCGAAATCTTAAGAGCTGCTGAATTGTTGCTTCCGACGGCCCAGGCTGTTTTGGACATACTGGATACGGTCTCCGTAAAATCTAAACGCTCTGAAGTTCGGTCGGGGGTGTTTGCAGCAACTACCGTGCTTCCGTTGAGCCGTGCGGTGGCAGTGGGCGCTGACAGGGAACAAAGGTTGTACACGATTCTTCCGATCAGGTTCGATCTTCCCAATGCCCAGGTCGTGACGGATCTGTCAAAAACACTGCCGCTGGAAGCAAGACCGCTTGCTTTTAGCCGTAATCCCCAGGTGATTTTCAGACAAGCGGCCCGGATATCCGGGAAACCGCAGGAATGGGATTCGGTGGCGGGCCTTCTTTTTGAAAATGCGCGTACCGATCAAAAAACAAAATTATTGGTTCTTTTTTCCGGAGAGAACGCAGAAACGATCCGTTATGACCTGGCACAGGGAATTTTGAAGGACACCCCGGTGGTGATGCATCCAACGGCTTTGGCTAAACTTGTCGGGATTGAAGATCGTGGAGCCAAGGGACAATTCGGACGGATTACGATCAGTTCGCGCTCGGAGTCGCGTGCTAACAGTTTTAGGTATTACACCTGGTCTTTGTCGGAAGATGAGAACAAGGCCACCGGCCAGATCAAACGGGAAATGAGGGATGCGTTTCGTAAGCCCGAGATCGTATGGTCTGCCGATGAGCTTGAGGGGCTTTCGCCGAAATTAGTGCAAGCGATGAAAGAATGGACGCCGAAGCTTTATACCTTAAAGGAACCGGACGTCGAAATGGCGAAGATGACTCGCGATTGGTTGCTTACCGAAAACTATAGTTACGAGATCCCGCTTGCAACGCATATGCTGAAGCAAATGGCGTTGGGGTTGACCGCCCCCCAGATCAATGAGCTTACCGCAGGGGATTTGGCTGAGGTGGGAGCTGTGCTTCGTACGGGTGTGGAACATGGACTTTATCTCCAGAAGAGTCGGCCGGGCTATTGGGGATGGGGACATTATGATCAGGTGGAGTATTTGGCGAGTTCTCCTTCTTACCTTAAAAATGTTCTGAGAAAGCTGAGAGAGCTTTATGGGCTCGAAGCGCGTCAAACAAAAGCGAAAGAACCTTTCCAGACTCAAAAAGCGCTTCGATCAGAGATCCGGGTTGTCTCGGGAGCGACGCCTATGTTGCAACCCATGGCTTTAGAACCGGTTATGGTCTTGAATGAGGATGCCTCAGGAACGCTCGATGAAATGCAAAAGATCTATCCTGACGTGGAATATGATGAAACCGTTGTCGAGAAAGTCACGCGCTGGTTCCGGGCCGGGATCCTGCCCCTCAGAGTCGCGCTATCGGTTTCCTATAACAAGGCAGTTGCGCTTCTGGAACGCCTTGGCATTCGACGGGAAGTGGCCTTGAAACTTGCGGATCGTTTGACGCCGGATGACATGAAGCTGCTTGAAGAGATCAGTGCCCGGAGTTTTGCTATCTCCCAGGAACGGATCGGAAAGACCCTTGCCGGTGGGGCCGTGTTTATGGATGCTGAGGGACTTATCAATTTCGCCCGGAATGACAGTGCCGGTTTTTATAATATGCTGAAGGAACTTGCCACTGAGAAAAAATCTGATGCTTCGGCTGAAAAACCTCTTTTGACCGCAGGCGATGCCGGGACGGCCGGACGAATTGTTCAGTGGCTGCTCAATAAGAATTCAGGCCTTACGCTGGAGAAGGCTCAGATCCTCAACTTGTTGGATCAGGTTCTTGAGATTGCGCCTGTAAAAGAGAATCAAACGGCTACGATCAACAAACTTGCCGCGGCAAGGCTGGGCGGCATGGTTACGGTTCTTTCTTCGCAGGAAATGCTGGCGGGTCTTAACGGGGGCGCTAATTTTGCCTTTAAAGATCATTTGGCCAAGGAAAACGTGAAGCTTGTTTTGCGGGCGCTTCTCGGCAGGATGAGGGCACTGGCGGCTCAACTTAATGGTGCTTCCGCGATCGACCGGGTGAAGCTCCTTGAGGAGTTCAACACGCGTCGTGTGGGCGGTCTCAAAAAGGCTCAGGGAGGATTTGTTTTTGATAATATCCTCTTGCTCGTCCAAAGCTTCCTTGCTCAGGAGAGAGCTACCGCGAAATCCGCGTAACGCGCGTACGGTGTAAGACGAACGGCGTGCTGCGCGATTTGCGATGCTCGGATACGCCGTACTCAGTACACCTTGCGCCGTACATTCTGACTACTAAATCCTTTCCAATCCGCAGCTTCATTGCTAAAATGCCTATCTGATTTGTAACCCATTGAGGGGAGGGTAGATAGCAGTGTTTCCATCCGTCAAAGAACAACTCGAGGTTTTTAAGGAAAATCTTGTCGTGCTTATTTTAGAAAACGAGCTCGGCTTTGAGTTCGAGGACGAGCTTGTCGACGTCAAGGCCGGTGGAATTGGTGGCGACTACCGCCAAGCCCAGCCGTTCCAACATAAGTCGGAGACCTTCGAGAGTCGTCTTGTGGTCATCGACGAGGATGGTACGCAACACGGTTTGTATTATAGTCGAAGGGGAGAAACATGCGGTACCGATTTTTGGTTCCCTTTCTGCTGCTCACGTCGGTTCTCGCGGCCGAACAGGTTCTCAGTGTAGGAACGACCGTCCTGACGCAAGCAGACTTGGCCGCGCTCGAGGGTCCGACCTTGGTGTTTCTCCCCCTGGAAGTGCCCCTGACGGTCCGCGTCAACGGCGCACTGGCCAGCCAACGGGGTAACCTCGACCAGCCCTACACCGGACGCCTCCATTGGGCCACCGCGCTTTCGTTGCAACCCTGGGCGTCGCCCGCCCTCGGCGATCTGCGCGTCGAGATTCAACTCCAGCCGGCCGAAGGAGAACCGTCGGTTCTGGGGCCCGTCAGGCTGCTCTCGCGCACCGAGGCACTCGACTGGGTCTTTTGGCGGAACTTTTGGGGACCTCAGGCCATCACGGCGCTCTCGTGGGCCTCACTGGTGGTTGGGCTGTCGTCGTTTCTCCTCTTCTTGGTGGGCCATCGCCTCCCCCGTCGCGATCGCGTTCTCTATCTGGTCTACTTTTTGACCAACCTGACCTTCGCGGTTTCGTACATCAACAACGTGTTTTCGTGGGACCTCGCCCCAACGCTGGAACTCGACAAACTGTCACGCGCTGGGATGTACTGGTGGCTGTACTTTGCGACGGCCGCGAACGTGCTGTACTTGCAGCCACCGGCGCGACCTGGCCGTGTCTTGGTTCCGGCCGCAGCCGTCATTGCCGTCGTGACGGTGCTGCTGGCGCTGGCCCCGAGTGTGCCCGCCGTGAGCACCCTGCAGCGCTTGGTTGGGATTCCACTCCTATCGGTCCTCCTTCTGTATCTCTTGGTGCGGTCTGTTCTTCTTCTGGTCCGCCACCGGGACTGGCAGGCGGGCCTGTTGGTCGTGGTGTACTTGCTGGGCGCCTGGGCCATGGTCGCCGACTCGGTGCCCTATTTCGTGCTCAAGTACAAACCGACGGTGATGCTGGCCCCCTTCACGGCTTTCCTCTCCGATCTCGCCTTCCTTTGGCTGCTGGCCTT
>JBAXGK010000029.1:0-13395 GCA_037139435.1 Candidatus Omnitrophota bacterium
GATCCCCGAAGAAGCCTGGGATAACCTCGCCATCCCCACCATCGAATACATCACGGAACATGATGAGAAGATCACTACCCTGGCGGGATTCCGCGCTTCGTTCCACGAACATTGGGCCTTGGCCTTTCTCCCGGTCATGAGCTCCGCCCTGGCCCCCCTCTATCAGAACTATCTCTACGCTCAGGCCGACCATGCCCGCAGGAACCATCTGCCGGGATTCCTCAGCACCGCCTATGACCCCAAAGGGGCCTACCGCCAGATGGGAATCCCCTCGATTGCATACAATCCGGTCGACCGGAACGATGTGGCCGTGCTGTTCGCGACGGCCATGGCGATGCTGATCTCCCCAACCGTCGGCGTCTCCTGGCTGATCAAACTTTACTCCTTTAAAAATTTCATCACTCCCTATGGCGCCTATGAATCCGTGGGCCGTGATGGCTATGCCGACATCTTCACCGCCGATGCAAAAGGCATGACACTGCTGGCTGCAAGCGGAGGCGTGGTGGATGAGATTAACAAATACCTCAATGAGAGAACCGTTCCTAGAACCAGTATCCCGATGAACGTGAAACTCATTGAACTGCTCCATGCAAAATACAAACAAATGATCGCCGAGCGTGATAACCGGCCGATCTTTTTCCCTTCCAAGCCGTTCCCTGCCCCTCCGGAGGACCCGATCTCTGTCAATCCCCAAAAGCCCCCCGATGCGGGCGCTGTTTATGATGTGATCGCGCACCTCCAGCCTGGGCATTTGCACGGAAAAAATGTCCGCTCCATCGGCCAAAAAACGCTGGAACAGGATATTTTCGCCGGTCAGCCCATCCAGTTCGAATTTGATATTCCTGCGTACTATGCTTATTTTGATCAATGGGCTTTTCGCGGCACCTACGTGGATAAAGCCGTTCGAATCGCTGATTTACGTTATGTCACCCTGACCGTGCCACTGTTGAATCCCCCCGGGATGTTCGAGCTTGAGATCAAAAGTGATGACATCACCTTAGCCACCGTAATCGTCAACACCAAAAAACAGGGAAGGATCTCTGCCGACGGAAATTGGAAAACCCTTGTGGAAAAGATCACGCCTATTCCGGAATCAGATGATAAGCCGTTCAATTATATCTCTGTCGCGATCCACGACCCGCGCTACCTCCTCGGAGAATTCACACGGAGCGGCCGTAATGGAACGATCGTCCTCAAAGAGATCACCCTCCATAAAAAGTTCCCCTTCCCGGACACTCCGGAAACCTTGTTTGAGAGCCAAGCCAAGGAAGATAATACAGAATTGGAGTTGATACGTTACTGGCGCTTGAGCCACGGGGACCTGCCTTTCAGAAGAGACGATCCCCGCGGAACCTACTATTTTTCGGGAGGTTTGGGATGGCGGGGCGGTTATATCCCCTACACCAACTTATCAAAATTTCGCTACCTCTACGTCAAGGCTCGTAACGTCTCGGAGAAAGGCTGCGGCTGTTTTTATGTCGAACTGAAACATGAATCGGACCAGCTTCTGGGAGAAAAAACAGCGGTTCACATGCCCGCGGACAAAAAATGGCGCATCTACGAGATCCCCATTCCGGCACACATCCGTTACACCTTCAATTATATTGCGATCTCAGACCCCTTCGCGGAGTTCGAATTGGGATCACTTCTGCTTTCGCCCACCGAGATCACGGGAGATTTTGGCACGATTGAAAAAGTCGCGTACTCGCCGCGGGAGCATAAACCCCTAGAGTGCACCTATCGCCCCTGCCCCGCCACCGCCGCCGACCTTAAGACTCCTAGTCTGTAGATCCACCCGGCCACCATACCCCGCGCATACACTCCACCAAACCGCTTAGGAACCACGCGGTGGGAATCACCGCGGGAAGAGGCATCACGGCATAACAGATCATGATGCTGGCCGTAAACACCAAAAGACCGGCCAGGATCGCGTTGTGCAGGGCCCCATCAGCCGCGACGATACAGCCGTGACCGCAAACACCGCCCCAAGAAAACGCTTCAGGATCTCCTCCTTTGGGCTTCGAGACTGGTGGGGTTATTATTTCCCCTAGATCTTCTGACCGGCTTGGTTCACCGCGTCATCGATCTGCTTCACGAACTCCTCTTCGCTCTGGCTACCGAGGATTTGCTTCACTTGCTGCGGGTTCTGCCGGATAAGTCGAGCTTTTTCCACAAGCGCCGGATCGATCCTGGAATTCTTACCAATATCAGATGCCTTGCCTCCGCTCTTCAAAACCTCTAAATTTTTTGATGCCTCTTCAAGCGCGAGGGCTTTGTCCGCCCGTTCCAAGGCTTTGGAAGCCTTTTCAGCTGTGACCGATCCCTTCCCGAGGGCTTTTTCCTGCTGTTTCATAATATCTTTGGCTTCACCCTTCTCGATTTTCGGTGAATCTTCGCCGGAGATCTTTTTTAATTCCTTCTCGAGATCTTTTTTCCGCGCATCCATATAAGCGCTTTCTCGCGGGCTCAAACCTTCTGTCTTCGTATTGAGTCTTTGCAGCTCTTTCTCCACAAGATCTTTCCTGATCAGAAGGTCCTGATCGGTCATCGCCTGCCCGGAGGTCTTGTAGGATTTGATCTCACCGCCCTCGCCGGGGGTGAAGACCGTCGTCTTGCCCTGCGTCGCCTGCCTTGTCCGGACAAACCCGGCCGTGTAGGCATCTCCCGGGCCTGCCGTGGCTCCAAACCGGTCGTAGGTCTGATAACCCACGTCATAAGAACTCAAACCCTTCGTTCTTAAACTCTCATCCACAAAAGCGTCCTGAGCTTTGGAGAATTTCTTTGAAAGTTTCTCATTTGCTTTAACAATGTCCCCGCCAAAATTCTTATCGGCATAGGTCTTCAGAGAGGCTTCGTCGAATTTTGGCAGCGAAGCGAAATCCGCATCGGTGTTGACCGAACGGACCTTCCGGGAAGCGCTGGAGCCGCTATCGCCCACCATCACTTCCTTGATCTTTACGCCAGTGTTCTTCTCGAATTCGGTCATGGTCTTCTTCACCCCGGTATCCACCGCCGCATTGACCTCTTGGGAAATCACCTGATTCATCTTCTTGACATCATTCGCCCCCAGATGCCCCTTGCGCTCCAGCTGGCTTAATTCCTCCATCCCGCCGCCGCGGTAAAGTTTTTTGATCGCCTCCGCCCGCGCCGCATCGTCTTTGATCGCGAGAACTTTTTCAACCGACGTCTTCTTTTTGGCCAGCGACTTTGAAAGCCCTTCCGTGCCGACCTCCGCGGCCTGTCCGAAGGCTGTCCTCACCGCGGTGGTTGCTTTCTTCGCGCCCCATGAAAAGACCCCGGCCTGGGCTCTTCCGATCACTTCCGAAGTCGCCATGCTCATGGTGGTCTTCGCCACGGCGCCCATGATCGAATCGCCGCTCTTCAGATGATCGTAGACCTGATAACTCGCGTCGGCGGTGTTGTAAGCGACCTCGGAATAACCGACCGTCACGCTCCCCATGAGCATCCGAAGCGCCATGGCTTTATAAGAGGTCCCTCCCTCAGCATCGGAGCCTGTGACGATCTCGCGTGCCGCCAGCTGCGCGGTATTCGTCATCGTCGCCTTGGAATTCCAACGGGCATCCAGCGCATCTTGCTTCTGCTGCTCCTCGAGCTTATCGAGCTTATCGCGAAGCGCCTCGACTTTTTCATGTTTGGCTTCCGCATCCTTGATCTTTTGTTTCGTGTCCCGGATATCCTGGGACATCTTCTGAAGCTCCTCCCGCCTTTTCTGATCCGAGACCTGATTGGCAGCCTGGAATTTCTGGTAATTCGCCTGCTTCTCCTTGGCTTCCTTTTCGTCAACCCAGCCCCACTGGTCCGTGTAAACTTTTCCCTGCCCGATCATGGAGACATCGTTCTCGTAGATCTCGGGCTTCACCCACCCGCCTCCGGCCACAGGCGACCACACCTGCCCCTGCTCGTTCTTATCGCCAGACTTGGGTCCGACATGGGCTTGAGGTATTTCGCCTGGCAAAGAGATCAAAGGTAGTGATTCTTTTGTGCCCGTCGCGGGATCCCAGAAATCCCCGTCCAAAACGACCGGAGGCGCTTCTTCAAAAACACTTTCATCCAAGACCTCCTGTTCGTAAGGGCCCTCCGCGGATTCCCCGGTCGCTGCAAAAAGCTCGTCATAATCCACATTGCGTATCTTTTGAATGATCTCGTCGATCCTCTCCTGAGGCGGATCCAGAAACTTCTTGTTCCTTGATTTGAAACCAAGCTCCAGAAAGGCGGCTCCCACCCGAAGTTCATAAGAGGTGTATCTGGGATCCTTCCCCACCTGCTTAAATCCTCCATCCCCCAAGGAGACCTTGGCATAGGTGAAATTAGGAATTGGATTTTTGAATCGACTATCCAGGATGCCCTGGACGAATTTCTCACCTCCCTTAAAAGGATAATAAAACTGGGCGTGGACACTATGCTCCCAGGCAGGTTCGTCACTAGAATCTTCACGAAAAGGCACGAGCGGCTCTGAAAAATAGGATAATGACATCCAGCGAAGCCCCGCCTGCTTTCCGCCGCCCGGCATTTTGTCCGTCATAAAATAAATGCGTTCCGCAAGAAGCGTGCCGGCATTGATCACAAGCGGCTTGAGCGGGGCCGGAAGACGATCGAACTTGGGATTTCCTTTTTTGAATATCGCACGCCACCCCCCGCTTGAGATCTCAGAGAGGATCCGCTCCACCATCGGATAAAAATCCATCGGTTGTCCCATAAGCTTTAAAGTGTCTGGCGACGTCGATCCGTTAAAATAAACAACAGCGCCATCTTTTAGCGCGGCAAAATGCCACTCCTCGGAAGTTTTCCCCGGCCCCCCCTCGAGAGTCTTTTTTGTAACAAAGCTTTCATCCGCGCCCTTCACCGGAGAAGCGTCTTTGGCGCCATACTGATAATTGTCCTTGACCCACTCTTTACGGGTTGCGTACATCCTTTGTTGAAACCCTCCCCATTCCCCCCTTGGGCTAAAAAGATTGATCCGTACGTCGATATCCCATAACCGTTGTTTTTGGGGCCCGTAAGTTGGGTCATTCACCACCATACTTTTCTCACGAGAATAATCCAGTTCGACTTCATCTGCAGAAAAAGAGTTCCCGATGCTGGTTCGTTCAGAATCTCTCTCGCCTTTCTCTGCATAGTTCAGGATCAGTCCCTGCAGAACCCCGGGGATCTTGCCTGGACCAAATTGGGTTTTGTCCGTCGCCTCCTGGTCCTTCGTCCACAGATCGTCGGAAATAACATAATCACATGGCCCGGCATCCGAAGCGGCTGGTTGCTTGGCCGCTTTCGCCTTCACGTTCAGCTTCACGGGAATTTTCCGCACCAATCTCCCTTGCACGTCACGGACCTCCACATCGGTCGAATAATCTCCAGTCCCGAGATCCTTCGTTTTATAGATTACTTGAAAAGCGGCTTTCTGACCGACCGGGAGGGTTCCTTGAACGGGTTCCACTTTCAACCAATCTTCGTTTGTCTTGAGCGTGTAATCAACCGGGACGCCGCCGCTATTCGTTATTTCAAAAGTTTCAGCGGGAGCCTCGGCGCCCCGCGTCACCTGAGGAGAAAGCGACCCCGGCGTGATCTCGATCTGTGATCTCGCTTCAAGGATGAGGGTGACCGGGATCGTTTGCGGGTTATTCGCGGCTCCCGGCGCCGAAACCAGGATCTCGGCTTTGTGTTCCCCCGATTGAAGGCCGGCGGTTTTAACGCTCAACGCAACGGGCGCGCTCTTCCCTTTTTCCAGAATGCCTTGCGGCGATTCCGCCCCAAGCCACGGAGCGTCCGCTGTCATCGTGTATTGAAGTTTGCCTTCCCCGTCATTCGCGATATTAATAACCGTGGGCACATTCAATTCCCTCCCTGTTTCTGCCTTCAGATTCAATTGCGCCGGCTGAAGTCCGATCACGGGCGGCGCGGCGACTTCAAGTCTCACGGGGATCTTCTGGACCTCCTCCGAACCTTGCCGCCTCACTTCGATCTCGCTTTCATAAATGCCGGGCTTCAGGCCGGCGGTATCGTACTGGACCGAGATCGCGGCCTCCGCGCCCCCGGCAAGCGCCCCGCTAAGCGGCATCGCGCGGAGCCATCCCTCCTTGGACTTTATTTCATAATTCAGCGGCTCGGTCCCCGTGTTTTCGATCCTGAAAACCTGGCTTCCGGAAGGCTTCCCCGCGCTTTCAAGCTTTAATTCCTTCGCGCCCACGGAAAGCGTCTTGTCGCTCATCACTTGAAGATTGACCTGAATACTTTGAGGATTGTTCGTAGCCCCCGGAGCTTCCACGATCACGGTGGCCATATGCATGCCCGCGGAAAATTTTGAGGTGTTGACGCTGGCCGTCACAAGCACTTGCTGGCCGGCAGGGATGTCGCCGCGCCCGGGATTCAATACAAGCCAACCCGCTTCATCCGTGGCGGAATATCCGACCTTGAGGTTATAGGATAAATTCCCGGCGCCCTGGTTTTGGATCACAAAGGTCGCATCCCCGGCTTTCTTTCCTTGCCGGAATTTCAGGCTGACCTCTCTTTTGTCCAAGACAAGGACCGCGGAGGGAAGAACTTCCAGACGCAGCAAGACTGTCCGGGGGCTATTCTGGGCATTCGCGTCTTCGATCACGATGGGAGCGACGTAATTCCCCTCCTTAAGATCTGCGGTTTTAAAGCGGAGGTTGATCTGCTGTGCGGCGCCGCCCGCGGAAGTTCCCTGGGGCGGGCTTACCTCAACCCAAGGGATATTCGATTTCGCCGTAAAGTTGAGCGTCCCTGCGCCCATGTTCTTAACGCTAAAACCCGCATCGGGCGCGTTCTCCCCCCTCAGAACTTGCCCTTTGAACTCGGCCCCGCTTACCGCGATGAACGGCTTGCTCGGGTCCGTGGGAGCTTCGGGGAGGGAAGTTTTCAGCGTCTGCGTCAGATCCTCCAGCAATCCGGAAAATCCGGCGGGGATACTCAAGCAACAGAAAAAAACAAGGGCGGGCACTGCACTACGGAAGAGCTTCATAGGTAGGCCCCCTGCAAAAGCTTTCGCCTTTAAAATCCGAGCTTTTTCTTCATGTCATTGCCGGCCTTCTGGGCCGCCGTGGCAACTGCCTTGGCCTGTTTTTGGGCGCAGGCCATCAGACGATCGGCCTTACGCTGGGCCATGATCTGGTCTTTTTCGATTCCCGTCTTGCCGAAAGTCCCCAACCAATCCCCGACCTGATCGGCCGGAGTATCCTTGGTGCAATCCGCCGCAAAAGCGGTCGGGGAAAATCCGCCGGACATAAGTGCTAGAAGGAAGAATACCGCCATCAATTTACGCATGGGAGGAACCTTTCATGGGTTTGGATCTTTTAAAAACTGCTGTGATTATAATCAAAAAACTCCGGCGGGCAACCTCCAAAAACAGAAGGGAACAGGCCCTTAAAAAATACCCGCTTCTTTGTAATAATCGTAAAGGATCTTGACGGAGCGGAAGAGCACGGCGAGGACCAAACCGGTCAGGACCAGCACGATCCCCGTGATGATGAACTTTTTACGGCGGCTGTACGTCGGATTGAACCACACCAGCGGCAGCGCGAAGGGTCCGATCGTCAGAAAACTGATCACAAGAAGTGAGCCTTTGGCGTACCACGGGCTTTTCTGCGCCGGAGGCGGCGCGGCAAGGAATTCGTTGCAGTGCCTGCACTTGATCGCTTCATCCTGGATCTCTTCTGCACAGAACGGACATTTCTTCATGAGTCTTATGAACCCTTCAATAACCGTTTGATCCACGACAAAAATCCTTCAACCGGGCAGTACGCATGAGAGACTGATCGCCCGCAGAAAATGCAGGACAAATTCTCTGAGGACGTCTCTTTCTTGCAGGACGGGCAAACGACTGTTCGAGGGATCAAGGTCTCTTCCTTCTCCCATTTCTTCCAGAGCTGCTCGGGAGGTTCCTCGTCCTTCAGCTCCCACTCCTTCGGGCCTTCATCATCGCCGAACATCATCCTACCCCCTATCTTGAATTACGGGGTCTGGCTCCATTTGCTTTAGAAATAATGCCTGCCCCCTTTTCCGTCAATTCAGCTTATCCGCTTTATTCCGTTTTTGTGTTGCTCGCGCCGCAGCACAGGATCAGTTTGCGTGCAGCGCTTCGAGCACGGCCTCGGGTCTTGCCTCGGTAACCCGCAACAGTGCGATCGCGGCTCCTTCGGGGGCCGTTCTTCCTTGCTCCCAATTACGTAAAGTTCCGAGGCTAACACAGAGGAGCGCGGCAAATTTATGCTGAGTCAGTTTGAGCTTCCTACGGATGGCCCGGACTTTCACCGGTTCATAATGAAAAACGCGGCTAGGTTTTCGTTCACCTCGGTGGATCGCCCTCGCTTGGTCAATGCTATGAAGCAATTCCTGGAACTCCGTCTTTTTCACAAAACGCCTCCTTTGACATACAAGGCAAGATCTCTCAACTGCTCGGGCGTTAGGTCCTCTTGCTCCGACTTTTTATACGCATAGACAAAATAGACCCGTCGATCCTTCAGATAGAGATAATAAATAACTCTTAAGCCTCCGCTCTTACCCTTTTCCCTCAAAGCCCACCGGAGCTTCCTCAACCCTCTCCCTCCCGGGACCAGGTCTCCCGCATCAGGCCTCTTGATCAAGAACATTTGCAGGGCACTGTATGCCCGGTCCGGAAGCATTTCCACGATCCTCCGGGTAAAGATCTCCGTTTCAACAAACTCCAGTGAAATCATCCGATCTCCATGAAAAGTGTACGCTATAAGCGTACCCGTGTCAACGCCCCGGGTTTTTATCTATGGGATTGTTCGTCATGCTGCAGAAAGCAGAATAAATGGTGCTTTACTAATAGTCAATCTATATATGATTATAATAAAATATTACAGGAGCCTTCCTAAACCAAAAAAAAGGGGGGGTAGGCTAAAATGAGGGGAACGGTTAACGGCAAACGGGGAACGAAAAAGCCGTTGCTGAAGGCGTTTCCCGTTCCCCGTTTTGTGCATCTCGACCTACCACATACCACTTACTACCTACTACTTACCACCTACCGCTCATTTAGAAATCATACCGCGCGGTGCCGTAATAGGTGTTACTCATATACTGATCCTTCAGCTCAATATCCCAGTTCCCTGTCAGCGTCACGTTCCCTTTGTTCAGAAACGCAAGCTCCGTGCCGAAAAGCATCCCGTTCTTGGCAGGCTTGGCGCCGTTCGTATCAAAGGACGGCCCGCCCCCGGCAAAGCTTGCCGTCGTCTCAAAACGGTCCGCGATATAATCATAGAGCCATGCCGCTTTCACCGATGGAATGAATGTCCCCGCCTTCTTCGTCACGATCGGATACGCGAGCTTCGTCCCGAGGGTCTGCTCCAGCTGATTAAAGCCTTTGCCGTTCACCGTCAGATTGAGCGCGTTCGCGCCGTCTTCCTTGTACCGGTTCATGTAGAGATAGCTGTAGCCCAACGACACGAACGGGGTCACTTCAAGGGCCCGACCAGGGACGGTTCTCCCGGGGAGAACCGTCCCTATGACAAACTTGTAGCCCGTTTCGAAATTCGTCGAATACTGCTGCCCGTAATGCTCCGCTTTCGCGACACGCTTCGACGCTCCGCCCAGCCAGATCTCGCGGCGGCTGTCGTAATTATTCTGCGTAAAGGCGGCCATCCCGTCCACGTACCACGAGTTCTCCACCTGGCTGCGGACCGCTTCATACGACTTTTTCCCGCCCTGACGAGCCTTGTTCAGATCGAGTGAATCAAAGCTCCCGTAGATCGTGCCTTGGAAACTATTGATATCATCCGAAGGACTGCCTCCGGTTTTCGACTTCACACGGGCCCAGCCGTAGCTTCCCGCAAAACCCGCGCGGAAATGATCGTCGAGCACTTTATCCGCGCCGATCGTTGTCCCGAACAGGTTCCCGTTGTAGCCTTCCACCCCTTTGCGCTCGCCCTGATGGATATTGCTCCCGAGGGCCTGCATCCAGACGCCAACGCCGTCGGTCATATCGCCGCTCGAAACACCGGAGCTCGCGGCCCCGCCGTTGCGCGCGCCGCCCAAACGATTACTCACCGTCGAAAACCCCTGGCTCGTCAGAGACCTACTACCATCCGCCGCACCGGAACTCACATCCGGGTGCATGGTGTCGAGGGCCTGGTCGTAGGCTGAATCCCCTAAAGTCCCAAGCTGGTCCATGACATTCTCCATGTCGCCCGTCGGATTCGTGATGTTATTGAGCGCATTCGCCACGGAAGATTCATTGCCCGTCGCTCCCGACGGCGCCGCATAACTTCCCGCTGCCGAGGTTAAGATCAAATTCCCGCCGGCGTCCTTGCTCGCGGAAAAAGAATAGCGACGTGTGTTGCTTGTGACCGTCGGGACAACAATGGCATCTTTCGGATCACCGCTCACAGCGACAATCGTGAACGGCGTACCGTTTGCGATCGAAACTCCGGAGGGAACCGTGACGTAAACTTTGTTTCCAGATTCGATGATCGTATGTTCTCCGACATCCATAGTGCCGTAGGTGGTAGCGCTATTGATGGTCAAATTCAGCGTCCCGCCTGATTTTTGCTGAAATTCTTGGTTCACAATCAAAGCGTTGGCCCCAAGCGACACGTCATAAATATGAAGGTCACCGGTGATCGTCGCGTTGGAATTGCCCGCAAGGTTCACGGCTTTCGGTGCACCGCTTGCACCTCCAACGTCCCCGGTAAGGGTAGTGGCGCCTTCAAAAATCACCGTCCCGGTGCCGTCCGCGGCGGTTGCAACGGCAGCATTGATGTTATGTCCGGCGGCCATTTTCACAAAACCGTCACCGCTAAAGTAAAGCGCACGATCTAACACCAGATCTCCGTTCACTTGCAACGTCCCGGTCCCCACCGTAGTATCATAAGCATAAATATTGCCGTTGACCGAGGCATTCTCACCGTTGAAATCGACCCGTTCAAGAGCCGCGGCTACTGTACCGATATCTCCATTGACGGTCGCATTGGCGTTAAAGGTCACAATCCCATGGAGGTCGGTCAGGGCTTCAATGCCGTTTTTTCCATCTTCACCGGGAGCGCCAGTTTGTCCGATGTAAGCGTCGGCGTTAAATACAACCACCGGCGCCGTTTCCGGATTGGGAGCGGGATGAATAGCTTTCAACTGCAAGTAATCCAGATAAACATCCGCATTGAAGGTCGTTTGGCTGTGGACGCTCACGGTAGAAAGGTACGCATTCCCACTGCCGACCTGTCCGTCCACCGTTGCGGTTTTCTTGAAAACGACTTTTCCGTGATCGGCCCATTCGGTCGTAATGCCGCCCTCCCCGAGAGAAGCGTCCCCAATAAAGACGACCACCGTGCCAAGGCTAGCGCCCGAGCCCCCTTCGAACGTCAAGCTGCCGGCATAAGCATTCGCATCAAAATCAACTTGATATCTCGACCCTGCGCCCCCAGCAACCATATGGGTAACATGGATCGCCTTGAGGCAGGCTGCCGCCGCTCCGGTTGTTCCCGTCACTTCGCCATCGCCTTCAAAGGTCAGCGTACCTTCACCGTCATGATCCGTCGCGGTAACATTGCCTGTAACGGTAACGTTATCAGCCAGCTTCAACTCGGCATCGCCGGTAAAATTAAACAAAGGGGACGCCTGGTTCGCGGTTAAACGCAGAGTCCCGGCGCTGATCGTCGTTGTTCCGGTGTAAGCGTTCGCCCCGGAGAACGTCAACGTGCCTGCGCCGGTCTTGGTTAAGCCCCCGTTCGTTGCCGCCGAAACACCAGACATTGTGAGAGCAGTAGCCGCATTGGAAACATCAATGGTGCCTGTCTTATCTGCCGCGATAGTGAAAGCACGATCCGTGCTGGCGGTGGCACCGGTATACTGAAGAATGCCGCCGTTAAAAACGAGGTTCGCTGCCAAGTTCGAAGCCTTACCGAGATTGCCCGCCACGCCGCCGTCACCCATGGTTGCAACGCTCAGAACGCCGGCATGCCAGAGAGAGGTCACGCCCGTGTAGGTGTTATCGTCGCTTAGGGTAAGAGTGCCCGCGTCCTCTTTATTCAATCCTCCCGCCCCCGAGATCACGCTTGATATCACGGTGTTGCCGGCTCCTCCGATCGTCAAAATGCCGGCAGTAACGATCCCGGTTGTATCGATAGTAAGCGTCTGGCCGGCTGTTGTGACATCGATCTCGCTGCCGGCCGTGGCGTTAACAGTAAAGCCACGGTCCGTGCTGGCAGTCGTGCCGGTGTACCGCAAAGTACCGCCATCCAAAACAAGGTTCGTTTTTAAATTCGAAGCCTTGCCCAGATTGCCTGCTACGCCGCCGTTACCGATCGTCGCGACATTTAAGGCTCCAGAGCTTAGGGTCGTCACGCCAGTGTAGGTGTTGGTACCGGAGAGCGTCAGCGTTCCTGCGCCTGCTTGTTCGAGAGCTCCCGTCCCGGAGATAATATTGGCCACGGTAATACTATTTGAGCGATTAAACACCAGCGAGGCGTTGTTGATAATGTTCCCCGTTCCGAGAGTGCCGGTCGTGGTGCCGTCGCCGACCTCCACCTTTCCAGCGCTGATCGTCGTCACCCCAGTGTAGGTATTGTTACCCTCCAAAGTAAGCACGTTACTGCCAACCTTCGTCAGCCCTCCGTCGACACCGCTGATGACGCCACTAAAGCTGGAGTTAACGCCTCCAGAATCGCCGACAGTAAGCGTGTTGGCCCCGAGACTGACATTGCCGCCCGTGGTGCCGCCCCCCGACAGATAACCGATAGTTTCACTATCGTTAAGCATCAGCGTCGCTCCTGCTGCGTCGGCCAGGCTCACCGTTCCGGTGTCAATAATCGCAGCGCCACCGGTCAGGCCCAACGTCCCGGCATTGATCGTCGTTGTTCCGGTGTAGGTATTGGCGCTACTTAAAGTCAGTGTGCCCGCTCCATTTTTGATTAAGCCACCGACTCCATTCCCCAAAACTCCCGACAATGTTGTATTTCCAGCGCCGTCAACGGTCAGGGTATTGGCACCGTTATTAATATTGCCGGAAACAGTGAAGAGGCTTGTGCTGTTATTGGTCCAGGATTGCGCCGCGCCAAGAGCCACATTGCTCGTGATCGTGTGAGCTGCCGAACCGCTTGTGACCGTGATACCGCCGGTGCCAAGGGTCAGTGTGTTGGTGCCGACGCCACTACCGATGGTTACGGAATTAGTCGCGGCACCGGTACCCGTGCCTGTGAAGGTAAGACTTTTGATGGAAAAATCTTGTTCCAGCGTGGTGTTGTAATTGCCCGGAGTCGCGCTATCGTTGACTGTGAAGTAAACATCGTTCGTCGCGCCCGGAAGCGTACCGAGATCGGTTGACCCCGTGGAGGCAGTGGCCCAGTTGGTAACGCTGACATTATTTGTCTTCCACGCACTATCCGTCCCGCCCTTCCAGTAAGCCGTGGC
>JBAXGK010000030.1:0-13357 GCA_037139435.1 Candidatus Omnitrophota bacterium
ATGATAGCGGGGGGACCGGGGAACGTTGAACGTGATCACGCTTTTTCGTTATCCGTTCCACTAACAGTTGGGCATAAAAATGAATGAATTTAATTTGAATAAAGAGGAAGATGCCGCAAAGTTTCTCCAGGAAGCCTACAGCCAGCAAATGGCAGGGAAGGTCGATCAGGCCATTGAGCTTTATCTCAAGTCCCTCGCGGCTGAGCCAACCCCCGAGGCACACACCTGCTTGGGGTGGGCCTACAGCGTCAAGGGACGGTACGGAGACGCGATCCGGGAATGTGAGAAGGCTGTCCGGTTGGACCCGGAATATGGGAATCCCTACAACGATATCGGGGCGTACATGATCGAGACAGGACGCTGGGAAGAGGCGATCGTGTGGCTTGAACGCGCGACCGTGGCTGAACGCTATGACGGGAGATTTTACGCCTGGTACAACCTAGGACGCGTTTGGGAGCATCAGGGGGATTGGACCCAAGCGCTGGAAGCCTATCGCCATGCCCTCGAGAAAAATCCCGAATACTCTCTTGCCGAGAAGGCTATTCGGCGCATGGAGTCGATGCTTAACTAAAAAAGCGGGGAACGGCTAACGGGAAACGCAAGCGTTCGCCGGTAGCTGTTCCACGTTCCCCGAAAAAAATTAGCCTTGTAAATTTTTTGCAACAAACTCCCAATTGACCAGATTCCAGAACGTTTCCACATATTTCGCGCGAGCATTCCGGTAATCGATGTAGTAAGCATGCTCCCACACATCGCATGCAAGCAGCGGTGTTTGGCCGTTCACAAGGGGATTGCCGGCATTGGACATGGATTCGATCCCGATCGTTCCGTCCTCATCTTTGACCAGCCAAGCCCAGCCGGATCCGAAAAGTCCGACCGCCATATTCGTAAAAAGTGTCTTAAACTCGTCAAAACTTCCGAAAGAAGCATTGATCGCTTCGAGCAAGGCTCCGGTGGGAAGTTCGCCTCCCTGGGGCTTCAGGCAGTTCCAATAGAACGTATGGTTCCAGACCTGCGCGGCGTTATTGAAGACAGGACCTTTGGTGGTCTTGATAAGGTCCTCAAGGGACTTACCGGCTTCCGGCTTTCCATCGGTCAATTTATTAAGGTTCGTGACGTAGGCCTGGTGATGCTTGCCATAATGATATTCGAGCGTTTCCTTGCTGATCTGTGGCGCCAGGGCATCCAGGGCATAAGGAAGTTCAGGGAGAGTGAATGGCATAACGTATTCCTTTCTTCGTTGGGTTAAAGGATTCGAGGCGAGTCTTTACTTACCCCTTAGTCCTATGACATGATTTCAGTTCCGGCATTATACCACGAGTCAGCCCGCAGTAAAATCCGTCCTGTTCCAGAGAACCTTTAGACTTTGGGCTTTGGCGCTGGGGAGGTTATAATCCTGCCATGCTCAAAGCTGACCGGAAAAAATTCCTTCCTCTATCCAAACAAGATCTCGCGGAGCGCGGCTGGGCCGCCTCCGAAGACGGACGAGCCTCGCCGATTCTCAGGCGGGATGCGTGCGACATTATTCTTATCACAGGCGACGCCTACGTGGACCATCCTTCCTATGGCGCGGCGATCATCGGACGGGTCTTGGAGGATGCAGGGTACAAGGTCGGGATCATTGCGCAGCCCGATTGGAAAACCTCCGAGGATTTTCTCGCGCTGGGTCGTCCCAACCTTTTTTTTGGGATCACGGCCGGTAATCTCGATTCCATGGTGAGCAATTACACCGCGAGCAAAAAACCGCGCCGCACGGATGATTATGCGCCGGGCGGGAGATCCGGATTTCGTCCGAATCGGGCCTCGATCGTTTACACCAGCAAGGTCAAAGGACTTTTTCCCGGCGTGCCTGTGATATTAGGCGGCGTCGAGGCAAGCCTCCGGCGTCTCACCCATTTTGACTATTGGGAAGAGAGCGTGCGCCGCTCGATCTTGGTGGACGCGAAAGCGGATATTCTGGTTTATGGCATGGGCGAGAGCCCAGTGCTTGAGATCGCACGACGCCTCCGCGACGGGGAGGATATTAAGAAACTCAAAGATATCCGCGGCACGGTGATCCTCCGAAACAGCAACGAAGGTTTCGAGCACGCAGTTCCTTTGCCTTCTTACGAAGAAGTAAGCGCCGATAAGAATAAATTCAACGAGGCGTTTAAGCTGGCGCACCTTGAAGAAGATCCGGTGCGGGGGAAGCCGCTGATCCAGAAGCACGGCACGCGGTTCGTGATCCAGGAGCCACCCGCGTTACCGCCTACGACTGCCGAGTTGGATCATTACTATGACCTGCCTTTTGCTCGCGCGTGGCATCCGATTTACGAGAAGATGGGGGGTGTTCCGGGATTTGAGACCGTTCGGTTTTCGATCACGGCGCACCGAGGTTGTGCCGGCGAATGTAATTTCTGCTCCCTCTCGGCGCATCAGGGGCGGATGATCCAGAGCCGGAGCAAAGAATCCATTCTGAAGGAAGTTCGAACGATCGCTGCCCTCAGAGAATTCAGGGGAACCATCACCGATATTGGCGGTCCGACGGCAAACCTCTACGGAGCCACTTGCGAGCAATGGGATCATTCGGGCGCTTGTCGCACAAAACAATGCATGATGCCCTCGAAATGTAAAAATCTGAATCTCGGGTACGAAAAATCCATGGAGCTTTGGAAAGAAGTTCTGGCCGTTCCGAAGGTGAAACACCTTTTCATTCAAAGCGGTCTGCGGCATGACCTCCTTGTGGAAAAGGAATCGGACGCGTATCTCGAGGCGCTTTGTAAGAGCCATGTCAGTGGTCAGCTGAAGGTTGCCCCGGAACACGCCTCGGACGCCACGCTCAAGAGGATGAATAAACCACCCTTTGAGGTCTATAAGCGATTTGCCGAGCGATTTAAGGCCATGAACCAGCAAGTCGGAAAAAACCAATATCTCGTGAATTATTTCATCAGTGCGCATCCGGGGTGCATGGACGGAGATGCCAGGCAGCTGGCCTCGTATTTGTCCGAAAATCGTATGCATCCGGAGCAGGTGCAGGATTTTATGCCGCTTCCTATGACGATCTCGACCTGTATGTATTACACGGGGAAGCATCCCCTGACCGGTGAGCCGGTTGCGACCGCTAAAACTTATAAGGAACGTCAGTTTCAACGAGAATTGGTTCAACCTAGAAGCGGACAACGCTCAACGGGCAACGCACAACGATAAAAGCCAAAAATTAAAACGTTGCGCGTTGAGCGTAGCGCGTTGCGCGAAAGGATTTAGTATGACTCCTTATGATGTGATCGTGGTTGGGGGGGGCGCCGCAGGCCGCCTTGCGAAGCAGGCGAGCCTCGCCTTCAATCGAATAATGGAAATAGGCAAGGAGGAATAAATGGAATCTTACGATGTTGTGATTATTGGTGGGGGAGCGGCGGGGATCATGGCGGCGATCACCGCAAAACGCCAAGGCGCATCCGTACTCGTATGCGAAAAAATGCCAAAGATCGGGAAAAAGCTGCTTATCACGGGCGCGGGTCGCTGCAATCTCTTGAACGAGACCCTTGATGCTTCTTTTTATAATCCCGGAAGCCAAGCGCTCGTTCATCCGATCCTGGGCCAATTCGGGAAAGAATCCATCCTCGGATTTTTCAAAGAGCTGGGGCTTGCGACTTACGCGGATGAAACGGGGCGGATCTTTCCGGTGACGAATCAAGCGGCTTCTGTGCTTAAAGTGCTTGAGATGGAGCTTGAGAGGCTCAAGGTGACGATCGATCTGGGCTGTGAAATTAAAAATATTCGTGTGGTGAAAAATGGCTTCGAGGTTTGCGCCAAAACCGGAGAAAAAGAAACGTGTCGCAAGGTGATCTTCTGCGCCGGAGGGAAGTCCTATCCAGCCCTGGGTGCGGATGGGAACGGTTATGACCTTGCGGCCGCTTTTGGGCATTCGATCCTCGAGCCCGTGCCGAGCACGGTGGCTTTTCTGGCGAAAGACCCGTGCTGTCATTTTCTGCAAGGCCAGAAGGTGCGTGCGGAGGTTACGAGTTGTATCGAAGGGAAAAAGATCCGGACCGCCTCAGGGGAACTTCTTTTTACCCAGTATGGCCTTTCCGGGACCGCGATCTTGGACGTGAGCGACGAGATATCGATCGCCATGAACCGCAAACACATTAAAAATGTTTCTGTGATAGTCGACCTGGTGCCTTTCATGAACGAGCCCACTCTGGCCGAAGAACTCTCCCGCCGTTTTGAAAAGGGCGTAACGCATGCGAATTTGTTGGAAGGCCTCCTGACACATAAATTCTTCCTCGCCTTCCGAGGCGAGGTCCAGAATGCCGACGCCTCTTCGATCGCCCATCTGCTCAAGCATAAGGAATTCAAGGTGATCGGTACTCGCGGGTGGAATGAAGCGGAGTTCACGGCGGGAGGGATCCCGGCAGAAGAAGTGAATCCGTTGACGCTGGAGTCCAAGCTTCAAAAGGGTCTTTATTTCGCCGGTGAAGTGCTTGATGTGCAGGGGCGCCGTGGCGGCTATAACCTCGCCTGGGCCTGGGCCAGCGGGGCGGTCGCTGGGGCACAAGCGCAGGGGAACGGAGAACGGTGAAAGAAGCGTTGGCCGTTTCCCGAGCTTACGTTCTGCGGAGGTGCGTTAGCACCTCAATGTGCTTCGTGCGGGGGAACATATCGAAGGGGATGACTTCCCGGATCTTGTAGCGGCCGGCGGCGAGGATCTGCCTGAGATCCCGCAGAAGGATTTGCAGATCGCAGGCGAGATAAAAAATGTTTTCTCCCACCTCTTCCTTCGCTAAAAAGTCCGCAAGGGAGGACGCAATTCCCTGGCGCGGCGGGTCCATAAAGACTACCGTTTCCGGCTTGGGGCTCCGCGCAATAAAACGCGGAAATGTTTTCTCGACTTTTCCAGAAAAAATACCCGCCAAGGGCAAATCGAATTCCTGAACATTTCTCCGGAGACAACCTGTGCTGTAAGGACTGTCTTCGAAACAGTGGATTTCAGGGATGCCGTGGGCAGCCAGAAGGGGGAAAGTCCCGACGCCGGCATAAAGGTCCAGAAAGCGCGCAGGTTTGATCGAGGCAAGGTATTCCCCCAGTTTTTTGGCGATAAGCTCTGTCACCTCGATATTATTCTGAAAGAATCCCAGGGAGCTTGTCCAGAGCGACCGGCCGCCGACGCTGACGCGATAAAGTTTTTCTTCGTCGCTTGTGAAGATCCGCCCTCTTTCGTCCAGCTTGAAAGCTCTTTTTTCTTCGCGACGGTTTAGTTTGTGCTCGGTGGTAAAAACCTCCTTGAGCTGTTCGTCTGCGAGCATGCAATAGTCGATCAGGACCTTGGAATAATTGTCATGGCCGATAAATCCGAGGCGCTGGGGCTTGTTGTTCTTCTCCGTCGTGCGGTGGATCGTGATGCTTTTCCGGTAGCCGTATTCCTTGGCGCCATATTGGATCGGGAGGATAGAGATCTCCTCTCCCTTGAATGCTTGGGAAAAACTTTCACGCACCTGATGTTCTTTCCATTTCAATTCTTCGGCATAAGGGAGATCCTGATACTGGCAGCCGCCGCAGCGCTCGATATAAGGACAACGAGGGTGGATGCGGTGAGGGGAAGGCTCCAGGACGCGGATGAGTTTCGCCTTCATGAAGTTCGGCTTGTCGCTTAAGATCCGCGCGATGATTTTCTCGCCCGGGAGAGCCCTTTCCACGAAACAGGCCTTTCCCTCGACGAATCCCAAGCCATCGCCGCCAAATACTAGTTTCTCGATCTTGAGTTCAATATCCATCAGGCCGACCGGAGATTGGCGGGCTTATTTTTCCACCGACGATGGCCCCAAAGCCATTGCTCGGGATGCCCAAGGATCTGCCGCTCGAGGGCTACATTGAGGTCTTGAGTGACCGTGCTTTCCCAGCCAGGCTGGTCCAGGTTATGAACGATTGGTTTTTCGATGTGGATCTCATAATATCCGGGGGCCGTCCGGAGGCAATACGCTGACAGAAGCGCGCAGCCTGTTTTTTCGGCGAGCCGCGCGGGGATTGAGGTGGTCGACGTTTTGGTCCCGAAAAAGTCGATCCAAATGCCGTCATTGCCGGCCCATTGGTCGACTAAGATGGCGATCCCGTGGCCTGCCTTCAATTCCTGGAAGATCGTCCTGACCGAGTTGTCCTTCGAGATCGGATTTACGGTCATGACGCGGCGCATTGAATCGATCGCCTTGTCCAGATAAGGGTTCTTGATGTTCTTGACCACGACGGACCAACGCCGCTTCGTGAAATGGGGAAGGAAGGAAAGATATTCCCAGGAACCCAAATGAGAGATGGCCAACACAACGCCGTGATCTTTTAAAAAAGCTTCTTCCAGGTACTCATTGCCGATAAGTTTGAAGCGCTTCGCCGTCTCTTTTTTGATCTTCTCGACCGTGAAAAGTTCCATCATGGAAAGCGCGGCGTTTTGAAATGCCGAGTGCGCAATTTCTTTTTTCCTTTGTTCCGGGAGAGAATCCCCGAGGGCTTTGGCAATATTCTCAAGCGCGATCTTGCGACGCTTGCTTAAGATCCAGTAGGTCAGGGTTCCGAATCCACAGGCGATCCTGTGGGAAACCTCCACGGGAAGCAGGGTCACGAGCAGAGCCAAAGAGCGGACCAAGAGGTATTGAAGCCAGTAGTTGAAGGAAGGTTTTTCTTGCATAGGTCATGCTAGCATAAAATTTGAGAATTGGGAGGGAGGAAATCGCGTAACGGTAGCGGCCCGATCTTAAAAGAGCTCCCGCAAGAGGTACTCGACATCCTCGCGGGTGATGGACTTGGGGTTCGCGGCCGTGGAGCCGGAGCCCAGTGTTTCTCGGATGATCTTCTCTTTTTCGAGCAGAGGTTTTCCCTTGAAAGGAGAAATGATCTTGAGTGTTTTCTGGAGTTCATGGACCTTCTGGAGGAGGTCCATGCCGACGGCTTGGCTCATGATGGCGTATTTTTGATTGCCCATCGCCTCAAGATTAAGTTTGATGGAAGGGGCAAAACAGAGTGAACAGATCAAGCCATGAGGGACATTATAAAGTACGCCCAAAGGATGCGCGAGACCGTGGATCACGCCGAGGCGTGAATGGGAAAAGGCAAGCCCTGAGAAAAAACTTCCCAGCATGAGCCCCGAGAGGTCTTCGTCGCGCCCTGCGTTCAAAGCCGGTACCAGGTGGCGGCTGATCAGTTGAATCGCTTTGAGAGCGAAGTTTTCGCTGAACCAGGTCGAGTTTTTTGAAATAAACGATTCGTACGCCTGGACCCAGGCATCCATTCCCGAATGGCACATGACGGCGAAGGGCAAACCTTTAAGAAGATCAGGGTCCAGGATAACCTTGCGCGCGAGAAAATCTTTTTGGCGAATGGAAAGTTTTACTTTTTTTTCGGGATTAATAATGACGGAATTCGGTGACGCCTCCGAACCGCTGCCCGCAGTCGTCGGCACCGCCAGGAATGGGATCCCCGGTTCGTGGAGAACGCCTCCCTCCTGATAAAAAGAAGGTTTTTCTTTGGCGTTGAAAAGTCCGGCCGAAGCCTTGGCAAGGTCCAGCACACTTCCGCCGCCGAGCCCGATGATCCAGTCTATTTTTAAAGCTCGACCCTTTACGATGACGGCGCTGATCTCATCCAGGGTCGGCTCACCCTGCGGGCGGCCCGCCTGAGAATCGGCGAGGCTCGGCCCACTCTGTGAATTTAATCCTTGGGGGCGGCAGAAAAAAGATGCTTCAAGACCCAATCTTTTAAAATCATCGGCGACCTTTTCTTTTAGACCATTAATTTCAAAAGAGGTTCCGTGGATGATGATGCCACGCGTTCCAAACTCAGCGGTTTCCATGGCGAGATCCGTTAGCCCGCCCATTTTAAAAAGAATCCTGGCTGGGAGGAAGGTTTCTTGAGGGAAAGTGGGATGCATGTCTAAGTTCTCTTTTTTTGATCTCAAATTTCAAATTTGAGATTTTAATATTTTATAATGATCGCTGTAACGATCAGATCATTCACGCCGGTATTCTTGATCGAATGGGAAGCGCCTTGGCCCGTGAGGATGGCGTCGCCGGTCGCGACCGAAAATTCCTTGCCGGCGTCTGTCATGAGTCCCTGGCCTTGCTGAATGATATAGATCTCATCTTCATCCACATGATCATGCGGGCCGATGCTCGCGCCGGGAGAAAGGACGAGTTCTGCGCAAAGCCGCGTGCGGGCCTTGATCTCTTCAGGCTTGAGATAATGGCGGACCGTGACCTGACCCGAGCCTCCGCGCATGGCTTCACGTTGCTCGATCTCTTGGGCGTTCTTTTTTTTGATCATAATTTTTTAGCGCGCAACGTACTACGCTCAACGCACAACGAAAGAGCTTCGAATTTTTACCGTTGCGCGTTGCCCGTTGAGCGTTGCGTGAAAAGTTTATTCTTTAAATAAGAAATTCTTAAAGCACCAGGGATTTTTTTTGTCCAAGTGAGAGCTCTGGTTTTCCTGGAAAAAGACCTGATAATTCTTGAAAGGCGTCCAGTCGTAAGGTTCTGAGACCATCGTGCCGAGATAAGGTTTCGCGGTAGCGAGGATCTCTTTATGCGGGAGATCGTCCGGGACACAGACTCCTTTATGGGGGTTTTCGATCATCCACATGGCCGCAGCGACCACACCGATCGCGACCTGGATCGTGGTGGCGTTCTGATGCGGGACAAGCTTACGCGCTTCGTCGATCGTAAGAATACTTCCGGTCCACCAGGAATTATATTTGTGGCCCATGATAAGAGATCCCAGGATATCTGCGCCCTTCACGATCTCGTCGGACATAATCCGGCATTTGGGTTGAAGTTCGTAATTGCGGCAGCGGAGCTCGTGGATGGAGGCGCCGGTTTCGTTGCAGGGCATATAAACATAATGAACGGTCGGGCGATAGACGGGTTTTCCGCTTCGCCATACCGTGAGCTTTTCGGAAATGCTGAACGCTTCCCCGTGGCGGATGACCATGCCGACGATCTCGGAGTTCGGGACCCAGGAACGCACCCAAGTGTTCATGCCCATCTGGGAAAGGAAGATCTGATTTTGAGGCCCATAGTCCGGTACGGTGGTCAAAGGAGGTAATTCTTTTTCATGCGTGCCCCATCCTATCTCCGAAGGGGACATCGCTTCTTCCCGGAGACCTTCGATCGACCAGGTACCGACGAATTCATCAACTTCTTTAGGTTGGTCCGTGATCTGGGTGTCGCGTTCACTCACATGGATCGTTTTGACGCCAAGTTTCATGGCCAGGCGGTCGAATTTTTCATCGCGGATCAAATGTTCCAAGGATTTCCGGTCTCTTTTGGAAGTGGTGTTATCGCGGGTGGCCTTCTCGGCGATGTCGAGAAGCCCCTGTTTGGTGAAGTGGCTGATAAGCCCGGGGTTAGCGCCATGGTCGAGCACCGCGGTTGTGGAATCATCCGCCCAATTGGCGGTCATCTTGCGCAGACCCATTTGTTTGAAATAAAGCGATTTCTCAAGCGGGGTCTTTTTTTCGATATTGGCGTACGGATCCCATTCCTCGACCGAGGTGTTCACGTAAAGCACTTTGTTCTCATGGCACCAGGAAAGCATATCGAGCGAGTCGATATTCCAGGACAGATCGATGATCATGCCGCCGGGGGAGACGTACTTGGAAAGCGTCCGAGCCACGTTGACAGGATTCAGTTTTTCCTGGGAGTAGCGGACCCCTTTTTTGATCCAGGGCGCTAGCTCCTTTCGCTTGTCCGCGAAGTCGAGCACCGTGATGTTCTTAAAAGGAATACGGATATGTTCGAGGAGGATCGGCAGTGCGCATTTTCCGACTGAGCCGAAACCGATGCAAAGGACCTTCTGTTTGAATTCCATCATGATGGCGATCTCCCTTGAAAAAATTGATTGGGAGGATTATAGAGACTCACGCTTGTCTTGGCATCTATTTTTTTCTGATCGATAGAAGGCGCGCAGATTTTTAGGCGAGGAGAAGTGCTACGATTTTTTTTTGTGGACGTCTGTTTCGCGGAGGCGCTCAAAGAACGTGATGTGAAGGCGGCTGACGAAAACTCGCTCCAACGCCAGCGCGAGGATCACGATCACCGTCGCCACGATCAACGATGTCTCCTGGGCCAGCGACGCTTTAACGATAAAGAGCTGATCGAAAAGATGGATCAGCATGAGCATTAACGCGATCCCAAGGACCGTGATGTACTCGTGATGCTTGATGATGCGGCTCCAGAGAAAAGAATCTTTTTCAGGCGCCTCGTAGGGCGTCACTCGGGGAAGGAAAGAGGGGACGTTTTTGCAATAATCTTCGTAAGGTTTTCCGAACATCTCGCGTAAGTGTTTTTCTTCACCGCGAATGGTTCCCGCATAGATCCCAAGAAAGCCAATGAGAAAAAGGACCAGGATGATCCAGTTCGAAACGATCACGGCAACGCCGAGACCTAAAAAGAAATTGCCGACATAAAGGGGGTTGCGCACAAAGGCATAAGGACCGCTCATGGCGAGCTTCCGTCCCTTTTTTTCCACGAACCCGAGCGCCCAGAAACGGATCAGTTCGCCGAGGATGACCAGGACAGTACCCCAGAGGAAGCTGCGGTCGTTCATGTGGGAACAATAGAGCAGCACCGGGATCGAACCCCAGGCCAGTAGCAGCCGCATTTTTTTGAACTTGAACCATCCGCTAAGGGCCATAATTCTCCTTGGAGCACCAAACAAAACTCGTAGGGCAGGTTTAAACCTGCCCTGCAGCTAGGGGAGAGGACAGGTTTTGTTAGACGTTCTTCGAAATACTTGGGGCACATAATAGCTGTAATGGGACGTTATGCAAAGAACAGAAAAAAGACGCGGCGGGTTATAAGGTGTATATGGAATTGTGTCCTTTAAGTGTGGCGGTAGATAAAAAAATAGGGTACGAGTTCTTTTCGCTAAAAAAGGAGGCTCGTACCCTATGCACAACACACTCAACTTCGAAGGGCATCTTACAACCCGGTGGTTTGAAAGTAAACGGCAATTCAGATCCCTTTTTTGGGAAGACCTTCAGATGAAATCCAGAAACACAACCAAATTCATGATCGAGCAAATTATCCAGGCGGAGTTCAACTTCACGATCGGAGCTGAGCCTTACCAGCGTGCGGCGGGTCGTAAAGCCAAAAGAAACGGCTCCTACACCCGCTCTCTTGAAACGGTGGTTGGGCGCATCGAAGAAATCAGGATACCGAGGGCCAGAAACCTCGATATCCGCTTCTCCCTTTTTGACCGCTGGCAACAGGTCGAAGACGGCGTCATCGAAGCCATGCTCCAGGCCTATCTCCTCGGACGATCTGGTGCCTGCGCTCAAAAGATCATCCAGGCCTTCGGCCACTCTCGGTTCTCAAAATCTTTTCTCCAGAAACTGACCCGACGTGTTGAAAAGGATCTTCAGGGCTGGCTTAACCGGCCTATTACCAAAAACTGGCCCTACCTCTTTATCGACGGCATGATCGTCAGTGTCAGAGAAGTGGAACTCCAGCACTGGTGCGTTCTTTGGGCTTTAGGCATGGACGAAAACCACAACACCGAGATACTGGGCTTTGTGGTCCTCAAAAGCGAATCTCAGGAAGGCTGCGAGAGGCTTTTGAGTGATTTAAAACGCCGAGGCCTTCAACCGCCCAAACTCATTATCAGCGACGATTCCAAAGCCATCGAAAATGCCGCGGCCATGATTTTCCCTCATACGCCTCAGCAGGGTTGCATGTTCCATAAAGTCAAAGCAGCAGGCCGTTACATCAAAAACTCGAGAAACAAAAAATCCTTTTCGCGGGATGCCTCAGATGTTTACATGAAAGCCACCGGCCAGCGCTCTCTACTCCGCAATCTCGCAATCTTCAAAGACAAGTGGCGACACAAAGAGCCTTTGGCGGTACGCTCGTTTGTGACCGGATTCGAAAGAACCATGACGTATCTGTGCTTTCCAAAAGAGCATTGGCGATGGCTCTACACCAACAACTCCATGGAAAGTTTGATCGATAAAGTCCGGGATTGGACCAACAGATTCGGATATTTTCAAGGCAGGGGCAATCTTTACATCGCGCTATTCACATTCATCCAACACAAACAAAAACAACTCGTTCCTATCGAAGATCAATCCGCCGAACTTTCAAAGGACACAATTCTTATTGCATGATCTGCGTCACTCGTTCCCCGGTACATTCCCGAGCCGCGAAGAATGCAAAGAGCTCACGAATTCTTCCGGCCCCACAAAACCATCCGTGCGAAGCTCCGGAACTTCCGCGCCTTTCTCATCCAGAAAAATGATCGTCGGCACACCGAACACGCCGAACCGGCTTATCACCTCGCGGACGTCCTCCGTATCCGCGGAAGTGGCGTCGACCTTGACCTTTCGGAAATGTTGCAGCGCTTTGATAACCTGAGGGTCCGAATACGTGAACTGATCGAGCTCATGGCACGGGATACACCAGTCCGCGTAAAAATCGAGGATCACCGGCTGACCCGAAGCGGCGGCCTCCTCAAGAATCCCGGCGTGATATTTTTCCCATACCATGCCGCTTTTGGGTGTAAGAAAAAAGAAAAGACCGGCCGCAACGGCGAGGGCCCCCAGGATCCTTTGAAAGGAAAAAAAACTTTTTGAAAGCCGTGCAGAGCTTTCGATCCACCCGAGATAGAGACCTCCTGCCAGCAAAGCTCCCGGCAAGAGCCATTTCACGAACGGCCATTTGAAGGCGATCGCGACATAAAAGACCCCGAACGTCAAAAGGACCACGCCCATCAGACGCTCGAACCAGACAAGCCACGCTCCTGACTTCGGCAGTTTTTTAAGAAGCCCGGAAAAAGTCCCGAGCACAAGATAAGGGAACCCGAGCCCGATGGCCATAACGAAAAAAAGCGAAAACCCGAAGACCATATTCTGCTGAGCGCTCACAAAAGCCAGAAGCGTCAGGACCGCTGGCCCCATGCACGGCGCCGCAACGATCCCCACCAGAAGCCCCGAAATAAAAAAGCTAAGAAAGGCGCCCTTGCCGGCCCTCTGAGAAGAAGGCATGATCCACGATGGCAGCCGGAACTGATAAAGCCCAAGCATGCTGAACGCAAGGCCTATGACCAGGATCCCTGTCGCAAGCTGCACCCAGAAATTCCGGAGCCATTCGCCGAAAAAACTCCCGGTGATCGCCGCCGCAAGTCCGAGAACGCTGTACATGGTCACCATGCCGAGCACATACGCCAGCGCCTTCACGAACGCGCGGCCGCGCGGCTCCCCTTCCGACCCCCGGAAAAGAGAGATCGTGATGGAAAGCATGGGATAGACGCAGGGCGTCAAGTTCAGGCCGAGGCCCAGGAAGAACACGCTTATAAAGATCAACGGTGATTGGCTAAGCTCGGTCATTATTGGGATACC
>JBAXGK010000031.1:0-13200 GCA_037139435.1 Candidatus Omnitrophota bacterium
CCGTCACGATCGTGGATCAAACCGGGACCGGGGATACAGATCAGACTCTCACAGAACCTCTTGTGCTGCCTCCTCAGATCGTGACCCCGCCTGTTTCCGAACCGCTAGATCCAGCCGTCGAAACGGAGATTACGGACTTGTCAGAGGACGATTCCGACTTTGATTTCTCCGAAGCTCTGGGTGAAGCGGATATTTCGTTTGACGGTGAGGCGCCCGCGGGCCGTGAACCGATTCCTGTTAAAGAAGAGGGAGAAGCCTCCGCTGGAAAGGATGAAGCCACGCCCGCGAAGGACGATGGAAAAGGGGCTAACTGGCGCGATGTCCCGCTCCAGGGTCTCATCGGGAACGAAGACGCCAAGAAATTCCTGACGGAGGTGCGTGTAATCGAAGGCGCGGTCTATGTGATCGACGGCGCTAATGTGATGTCTCTTTTAGGGATGGGGGACTCGATGCGGGTGTTTTATAAGAAGCGGAAAGGCAGCACGGCCGGTTTGCAGGCTACGACGAAGAAGCCGCAGGCTACAGACAACGGACTGCTGACCGAACCAAAAACACACCTCGTAGGTAATAGCTCTTCGGTGTTGGCAAAAGAAACTCCGCTGATGGACAAAGCGTTATCCAATGTGTTGGAAAAAGTGATTGCAGAACCTGATGTAGCGCCGGCACCGGCGGCTCGCGTTCTTAAATCCGCGACTCCGATCGTGATGCAGGAGGCGAGTGATGGGACTCACTATGGCACTTTGAAAAATCCCGGGAAGAATGTCTTTGTGAAGAGCCGCGGCGGGGACTGGAAGTCAGCAAAAGACGGGATGGTTATTTTGCCGGGGGATGAAGTCAAAACAGCGGAGACTGAATCTTCCGTGGAAGTTCTCATAGATGGCGGAAAGATCGGTCACGTCGAAATCAAAGAAGGCAGCTTGTTCCGCATCCAGAAGGCGTTGACCGATGTTTCGACGGGCGATAAGACGACGATCCTTGATCTCGCGATTGGGAAGATCCTGGTGAAGGTGGACGCCTTGAAAGGTCATTCCAAGTTTGAGGTCAAAACCCCGACCGCGCTCACCGGGGTTCGAGGCACGGTCTTTGAAGTAACGGTGAAAGAAAAGGCTTAAGGTGTGTCTTAGGTGAAATGGAAAAGTTATTTCTGATTTTTTTATTCACATAAATAAGTCAATAAGCATGATTTTCATTGATCAATATTGATAGTTGAAGTGCATGGCTCAACTTCATAGGGGCATGTAATCAGCATAGTTATTAATGCGCTTTTCAAAGGATTGACTAGTTGCAACTCGTTGGTTACATTTGAGTTAGAGCGAAAATACTAAGTAAAAAAAGAGACTTTAAAAATGAAAAATCAAATGGGTCGAAAAATAGTAATCTTAGTGTTCGTAGCTTTTTTTGTGATTACGCAATGTATTCCATGCGGATTCTCTGCTAACCAGAAAATTCTTGCGGCGGCAAATGCGAACGCTATTCCCACAAAAAAAGTTTCTACGGCCCCGGCGCTCCCCGCAAAAACTCCCCAGCTTCCTGCCAAAGGGGGGAATAGGCTGAACGCAACAACGGATTTTATATCTCAGGGGACAACGCTCTCGGCCCCTACTGCGGTCAAGAACGCTCCGACCAAGCCGGCCGTCAGCATACCGACCACCAAGGCTTTTTTAACGGGAGGACCTGGCGATATGCGCCCTGTGGATTCCGCAACTTTAAAACCAGGGATTTCCGCTCCATCGAAGCAAACTAGTTCCCCCAAAGCGGATCCGGCGGCGGCCGCCCTTGAGACGAAAGCCGCTACTCAAACAGTCATTGCTTTAGCTGATACCACGAAAGTGATCAATGATGCGCAAACCGCATTGACGGTCACCAATCCTCAACAAAAAAAGGAAAATCTCCAACAGGTCAAGGAAGAAGTCAAGACCTTGGAGACATTCGTCAGGCTTCAGGTGGCTCCTAAGACCATCCGCTATGGACAGGATCCTTTGGCCGTGGGTTCTCTTTCTCTGCCGCCCGGACATTCGCCGAGCTCTGCTCCCGCGCCTGTTGTGATTTTAATACACGGCGGTGGATTTACCGGCGGTTCGCGGGAAAGCATGAATGAACAGGCCGCATATCTTACAAAGAACGGTTACGCGGTTTTGAATATTGATTATAAACTTAATGATATTAATGGCGCGCTAAAGGATACTCTTGCCGCGATCCAGTGGGTCAGTGACAATTCCGGGGCATACAATTTGGACGCCAACAACATCAGTGTCGCCGGTTTTTCGGCGGGGGCCACTCTTGCGACAATGGTGGCGACCCAACACCCCGAAAAGGTCAATTGTGCCGTTGCTTTTAGTCCCGGTGTCGATCGTTCTCCTGCCACTGCGCCAGGGACTAGTCCGGAAATTGCCAAGGTTTCGCTGACTTATACAGGCCCCAATGCGATCGACATTATTTCGTCAAATACCGCACCTACCCTGATCTTTACCGGGGGTGATTATGACTATCCTGGTTTTGGGGGGCCGGCAGTGGCGTTCGGACAAAAACTCGATCAAAATGGCGTTGACGGCGGGACGGTTGTTATTAATCCACCTAACTCTTCCAGCTATCAAGGCGGATATATTCATGGGCAAGCTATGACCTCGGCTACAATATGGCCTGTGACTGCTCCGCAGGCATTGAGTTTTCTTGATTCGCATCAGAGATAACAATTTCAATAAAACACTTCATGTGAGGAACTTCCACAGTGGGAGGGCTCGCCCCAGTTTTGCCTTCCGCGACGCGATATCCAAAAATAGCCGCAATGGAAAAGGCTTAAAGCCGTTGCCCGCTTTTATAGACAAATCCTGCTCCCTCGGTTATCATGCCCCTAGCATTGAGCTCCCATTTATTTGAAGAGTTCACAGTGCTGTACCGTTAACCCGTAAGGGTTAATAAAAAACGGTGCCAAGCGTTCAGCGAACCTTCCGGAGGTCCTTTAAAACAGCTCCATATGGATGAAAAAGACCGTCTTCTTTTGACCTATCTCCAGAACGGGCTTCCGCTGATCCCGCGACCCTTCGATGTCCTGGCTGCGAAATCCCGGGCGGACAACGCAGATCTTTTGGTTCGTATTCAGCGCCTTAAAAAGGAAGGAACTTTTGGCGGGATTAAGGCCATCCTGGAGCCGCGAGCGTTCCATTATCAAAGCGCCTGGGTCGCAATGCGTCTTGGAGAGAAACATCAGGTTTCTCCCGAAGACGTGCCGAAGGAACAACAGTCGGTGCGTCTTGGAGAGAAACATCAGGTTTTTCCTGAAGACGTGCCGAATGAACAACAATCGGCGCGGAGGGGAGAGAGTTCTGACGCCCGTTTGGAAGTGCTTTGGCAGCATCCGGGAGTGATCTATGGTTGCGAGCGTGAACACGAATTTAATCTCTGGTTTTTTATCGCGGTCCCGGCGGGGTATGATCTGGAAGTGCATGTCCGGTGCCTGGCAAAGCTTTCTGGGGCCCAGCGGTTCTTGTTCTTGCCTGTGTGTAAGGTGTTCAAGGGAAACGATCTTTTGAGCTCTTTGGATGCGGAAATATTTCCGGCCATGAGCGAGTGTTTTGAAAAGCGGCAAACGGTGGGATCTTCGAATTTAATGGAGCGGCTAGGCCGGGAATGTCGAACCCCAGCGGAAACCGTGCTGAAAGATTGGTTTTTAGCGGAAGAGGTTGAGATGATCCGGCAGTTGCAGGAGCCGTTTCCGCTGACAGACGAGCCTTACCGGAAGATTGCTGTGGATCTTGGGATCACGGAAGCTCAGGCGCTGGAGCGGATCAAGTCTCTTATTCAAAAAGGATGCCTAAAGAGAATCGGGAGTTTTTCTAAACCTTCCGGGGTTGTTTCGGCGGCTAAAACTTTGGTGGTGTGGCAGATCCCGGAAGAAAAGCTCGAGCGGATCGGACCCGAGATCGCGAAAATGGCGGAAGTGCTTTGCGCGGATGGGCGGCCGGCTTTTTCAGAGTTTCCGTATTCGCTTTATACGATGGTGCGAGCCGGCACTTCAGAAGAGATTGAGGCCCTGGTGCGGCGCATTCAGGAACATATTGGGAAGTGGCCGCATCGGGTGCTTGTGACGACCCGAGAGCTTAAAAAAAAGAAGATGAATTATTTCCCCAAAGAGCTGGATGCGTGGTGGCACGAAAACCGCCATGCGGTTGAAACGGCATTTCATGAAAACAGTATGTAGTAAGTAGTATGGGGTATGTAGTTGCCACTTACGACCGACTACGTACCACCTACGATTTAAATTATTTTGAAAGGAATAGATGTCATTCCGAGATAGTTGGATAGCCAAGCGAGAAAAAGATGCAAACCGTTCCCAGATGCACTATGCCCGCCAGGGGATCGTGACGGAAGAGATGAACTACGTGGCGGCTGAGGAAAGGCTTGCGCCGGAATTCATTCGAGGCGAGGTTGCGGCCGGCCGGCTTGTGATCTGCGCGAATGTGAACCACCGCGATCTCCGGCCCATGGGGATCGGGATCGGCGTTCGCTGCAAGATTAACGCGAATCTCGGCAATTCCGCGCTAGGCTCAGACGTTCAAGCGGAAGTCGATAAAGTGAAGCTTGCGGTCAAGTTTGGAGCGGATACCGTGATGGACCTTTCGACGGGAAAGCAGCTGGATGAAACGCGCGAAGCGATCATCCGCGCGACCGCGGTCCCCGTGGGGACTGTGCCGATCTATGAGGCGCTTGAGCGGGTGAACGGGAAGCCGGAAGCGCTCACACCGGAGATCATGTTCGAGGTGATCGAACATCAGGCCCGACAGGGGGTGGATTTCATGACGATCCATGCCGGCGTGTTGCTGGAACATTTGCCTCTGATCGAGAGCCGGGTGACGGGCGTGGTGAGTCGAGGCGGCGCGATCCTCGCGCGTTGGTGCCAGGCCCATCAAAAACAGAATTTTCTTTATACCGAATATGACCGCCTGCTTGAGATCTGTAAAAAATATGATGTGACGATCAGTCTTGGGGACGGGATGCGGCCGGGATGCCTCGCGGATGCAAGCGACGCGGCCCAGTTCGCGGAGCTCGATGCTCTCGGGGTTTTGACCCTGCGGGCCTGGGAACAGGATGTTCAGGTAATGGTGGAAGGTCCGGGGCACGTGCCGATGGATCAGATCCCCATGAATATCGAACGCCAGATCAAGGTGTGCCACGGCGCGCCTTTCTATGTGTTGGGTCCGCTCGTAACGGATATTGCGCCGGGTTATGACCACATTACTTCGGCTATTGGCGCAGCGATCGCTGCGCAGGCGGGGGCGGCCATGCTTTGCTACGTGACGCCGTGTGAACATTTGCGGTTGCCAAATCTTGAGGATGTGAAACAGGGCGTGATCGCCTATAAGATCGCAGCTCATGCGGCGGATATCGCACGGCACCGGCCAGGAGCGCGCGAGCGTGACGATGAGCTCGCGAGAGCCAGGTTTGCTTTTGATTGGGAAAAGCAATACGCTCTATGCCTCGATCCGGAGCATGCGAAAAAAACACATGATGAGGCATTGCCGGAAGGTGAGGCGCGGCACGCGGAATATTGTTCCATGTGCGGGGAAGGGTTTTGCGCCATGAATCTTTCTCAATGCTTGACCGAGGCTGGCAAAAAAAAACAGGCTCTAAAGAAAAAAATGACAAAAGCGTAGTTTTAATTTTGTCATCCCCGAACGTTTTTATCGGGGATCCATTTCTGGGTTCCCGCTTCCGCGGGAATGACATGAAATGCAAGGCGAATGCAAAAAAATGAAAAAACAAAATACAATCTCTAGAAAAAAAACACGCGCGGTCAAGGTTGGGAACCTGATCTTAGGCGACGGCCAGCCGATCCGTATCCAGTCCATGACCAAAGTCCCGACGCGGAATGTGCAAGCCACGCTTGAGCAGATCGACCGTCTTGTCGAGTCCGGCTGCGAGATCGTGCGTGTTGCCTGTCCAGGGGAAGAAGATGTAAAAGCTCTCGGGAAGATCAAGGCGAAGATCAAGATCCCGCTCGTGGCGGATATTCATTTCAATTACCGTTTTGCTTTGATGGCGATCGACGAAGGCGTGGACAAATTGCGTCTGAACCCCGGCAATATTGGCGATAAAGACCGCGTGGCCGAGGTAGTGGAAAAGGCCAAGCGGCATCATATTCCGATCAGGATCGGCGTGAACTCGGGGTCGCTTGAAAAAGATCTGATGGAAAAATATGGTCCTACGCCGGCGGCTCTGGTCGAAAGTGCGCGTCGGCATGTGGAGATTCTGGAAGAGTTGGATTTTCATGACACGGTGATCTCGCTTAAAGCGACTGACGTACCGACCATGATCGAGGCGTATCGTCTGGCGAGCCAGAAGTTCCATTATCCTTTGCATCTGGGGGTTACCGAGGCCGGGACGCTCATCCGAGGTAGTGTCTATAACGCGATCGGGGTCGGGACGCTTCTCCAGGAAGGCATTGGGGACACGATCCGAGTGTCGCTGACGGCGGATCCGGTCGAGGAAGTGAAAGTCGCCAAGATGATCCTCGAATCTCTGGATCTCCGCCAAGGCGTGCGGGTGATCTCCTGTCCGACTTGCGGGCGAACCGAGATCGACACAGCCAAGCTTGCTCAGGAAGTGGAAGCTCGCGCGATGAAGCTCAAAGGCTCTCTGACCATCGCTGTCATGGGATGCGCGGTGAACGGCCCGGGCGAAGCGCAGGGGGCAGATTTTGCGATCACAGGCGGTCAGAAAAAGGGCATGATCTATGTCGCGGGAAAACAGGAGCGCGTGGTCGACGAAGCGCATCTTGTGGATGAACTCTTTAAAGAAATCCATAAGCGCAACGCGCAACGCACAACGCTCGACGTTTAACCTTTTTTCATGGACGAACGGCCAGATCCTTTTCAAGCGATCCATCAAAAAATCCAAAAGGGCCGGAGGCTTTCTTTCGAAGACGGAGTCGAGCTTTTCAGAAGCACAGATATCCTCGCGATCGGACAGATGGCGAATCAAGTCCGCGAGCGAATGCACGGACGGCGTGCTTTTTATGCCGTGAACCTTCATCTTAATCCCACGAACATTTGCGCTACCCGCTGCGAGTTCTGCGCTTTTTCCCGTGATGCTAATGCTCCGGATGCTTATGCGCTGACGCTTGATGAAATTGAACACAAAGTCCGGGAGGCGGTCGATCGTTTTCAGATCCATGAAGTTCATGTTGTGGGCGGTCATAATCCCGCATTAGGCTTTGATTATTATCTGGAGATGCTGCGAAGAATCCGTGAAATCAAAAAGGACGAGGGCCATTTCTCGAGCGCAACGCGCAACGCGCAACGCGCAACGACAAAGCTTAAAACAAGCTCGTTGAACGTTGAGCGTAGTACGTTGCGCGAAAAAATGGCAGTGCCATTTTTTATTAAGGCATTCAGTGCCCCTGAGATCGATTTTATAGCCAAGGGCTCCGGGCTTTCCTGGGCCGAAGTCCTGCGCAGCTTAAAAGAAGCCGGGTTGGATGGGATGCCGGGGGGGGGTGCGGAAATATTTGATCCTAAAGTAAGAGCCAAAATTTGTCCTAAAAAAATATCGGGGGAGGCGTGGCTTGAAATCCACCGAACCGCGCACAAACTTGGTCTTAAGACCAACGCGACTATGCTCTATGGGCACATCGAGACGGATGCGGAACGCGTGGCCCATCTTCTCAAATTGCGCGAGCTCCAGGATGAGACGCAAGGGTTTAGCGCCTTCGTGCCGCTTGCCTACCATCCCGACAATAACGCACTCCGGGGGGGCGGTGAGACTAGCGGGTTTTTAGACTTGAAAGTGCTTTCCATTTCGCGACTTCTTCTGGATAATGTCCCTCATATCAAGGCTCACGGGTCGGCGACGGATCTAAAGTTCGTTCAAGTCGCGCTTTCATTTGGCGCCGATGATATGGGTGGGACGAATCTTCAGGAGAAGGTGATGCGTGAAGCGGGGGGGTATGCTCCCGAAGGGTTAAGTTCTGAGGACCTTATCCGATGTATCATAGACGCGGGATTTGAGCCTTGTTGCGTGGACAGTTCTTACTTGCCCCGTTAGAGATGGATGGGGCGATGCTCGGCTAAGTTGAAATCCGATATGTACGAAATGACTTTGGGACTTTTTTTCTAAGACGGAAGCGCTTCTAGTGCTTCCTATCTCTAATGGGGTGAACATGTCAGACAAAGTGATCTTAACGCAGCAGGGCTACGACAAGCTTTATGAAGATCTGAATTTTCTCAAAACCAAGAAACGTCGTGAAGTTGCGGACCAGCTTGAAAAAGCTCGGGCGCATGGCGACTTGAGCGAAAATGCCGATTGGGAGACCGCCAAAGAGACCAAGCATCAATTGGAGATCCGTATCGGCCAGCTTGAGTCTCGTCTCGGGAACGCGCGCATCCTTGAAAAGGGGGATATCGCTCAGGATAAGGCTTACCTGAGCGCCAAAGTCAAAGTGAAGAATCTCGACAGCGGAGACTTTTTTGATTACACGCTTGTGTCTCAGGATGAGGCGAATTTCGATGAGGGGAAGATCTCGGTGACCTCGCCGATCGGGCGAGGTATACTAGGTAAGTCTTTGAACGAAGAAATTGCTATCCAAGTTCCGGCAGGAAAGATCAAACTCAAAATCATGGAGATCCAATATGAATAATCTTCTCTCTTTTTGGCTCGCACCGATCACGGCCCTTTTCAACCCTTGTGTTTATCGTGACGCTATAAAAGGCTCCTCTTGGAGGGGGGTGCTTTATGGCCTTTATCTTGCTCTGATCGGCGGCGTCTTGACCCTGGTTTTGATGCTTTCGCTGGTAGCGCCCACCGCGGATGAGTTTGCGGCTTGGACCCAGAAGAATATGCCAGTCGTGATCTGGACGCCTGAGGGACTCTCTTTGGAGAATGGCCAGACAACCGCTCTTTTAGTGCATCCCAAGTTCGGTCCGGTCGTTGCTTTCGACATGACCAAAACATCCGTCAGTGAGACGGATATGGCAAAGGTTTATTTCCTCGTTACTTCAACTAAGATTTTCATTAAACGAGGGCCGGGAGAAATTGAAGGCCGTGATATAACCAAGGCGGGAATTCAGACAACGAAACAGTTACCGCCCAAGATCCGGATCACCGGGGAGGTCGTGGGGAGTCTTTTCAAAGTCGTCAAAAACGCTGCATTTATGGTGGTCCCTCTTGCGATTACGGTCATCTCTTTCTTTCTCATCCTGATTTCGAATCTTTTCTATTCGCTTATTGGGCTTTTGCTCAATCTGATGAGAAAACAAAAACTCCGTTACGGAGCTATTTTTTCTCTCACGTGCTTCTCCACGACCGTGGCATTCACCGTGACATGGCTTCAGATCATGACCCCTATCCGGAAGCTGCCGTTGCCATTCGGGTGGATGATTCTGGCCACTTTGGTTTATATGTTCGTGGCGTTCAAAATAACAGATGTTGATAGCGATAAAACCAAAGCCACAACCAAAGCTTAAAAGCAAGGCGCGCTTCAAAATTAAAGGGGACAGGCTGCTTTACTCCGCAGGGGCACTTTAGGGTGGGGTAAAGTAGCCTGTCCCCGTTTTTTTTACAGGCAGGATTCGCTGGAAAGGGAAGCGGGGAGCTTTTTCTCGCGTCTTGTTTCGAAATAGGAAATAAGAGAGCCGCTTCCTACGATCAAAAAAATGCCGCACGCCGCGAGCCAGCTGACAGCATTCCCCCATAGCAGCCATCCATACGCGAATGAAAGCACCGGATGAAGGTATGAGAATGGCGTGACCAGGTAGGCAGGGGCACGTCTCAAAGCGGTCGTCATCCAGACCTGTCCGAAGAATGAAAAAACCACGACGCCGGCGATCAATCCCCAGGACCCTAGGTCCGGCCACTTCCATCCTTTCAGGAAAAAAAGCGAACCCACCGTTGAGATCAGCGTGAAATAAAAGATCACGGTGTAGGGCGACTCCCGGTTCCGGATTGTGCGGATTGACAGATAGGCGAAGGCGGCAAAGACCGAGGATAGCAGCGCGAGCCACACCGCCGGGCTCCAGGCTGTTCCGGAGCGGGTATTCAGCAGGACCACCCCCGAAAAAGACAAAAGTATCAAAAAACAAAGTGAAAGACTCGGTCGTTCCTTGAGGAAGAAGATCGAGAAGATCACGGTGAAGATCGGAGCCGTGTAGTTGAGCATGATCGCAAATCCGAGCTCAAGCTTGGCAATCGTGTAAAAATGGAGGATCAGGGCTCCGAAGCCGCAGAGGCCACGGGCCGTCAATTTGAATCGTTCTTCACCCCAGAGCGGAACCTTTTTGTGCCAGATCATGGGGAGCACGATCAGAAGTCCAAAAAAACTCCGAAAGAAAACAATCTGGAACGGTGAGAGGGAAGTGCTAGCGTATTTGACGCAAAGCGCCATGATGGAAAAACAAACAGCGCTTTGGGACATCAACTGAATGCCGGAGAGATAGAGTTTGGAGCGTTTCATCGTGACAGACGGCAGGCCCAATCCTTATCAATTTCAACAAAGCGGAAATTGGGGCAGCCCTGACTACCATCGGGCAAAAGAAAATAAAAGTCAGGGCAGACCCAAGACTTGAGACTGTAGGCTCTTAAAAACGTCAATAGTTCGTGCTGGTGATTTTTTGCTGTCCGTAGTCTGTAGTCTTCAGTCTGTAGTCTCATGGTTTGAGAATTATTTTCCCGAAGTTTTCGCGGGCGAGCATGCGATTCAGGGCCTGGCGTGCTTCCCGTAATGGAAATACTTGGTCGATCACAGGTCGCAAACGACCGTCCTGAATGCGCCGGACGATGCGCTGAAGCTCCGGGATGCCGCCCATGTAAGAGCCCATGACAGAGATCTGATGTGTGTAAAGATAACGGAGATCAAAGCTGACGGTGCGTCCGGCCGTGGCGCCGCAGGTAACGATCCGGCCTTTTTTCTTGAGGCATAGCACGCTTTGGGTGAAGGTGTTGCCCCCGATATGTTCAAAAAGGACGTCGACGCCCTCGCTTTGGGTCAGACGCATGACTTCGGTCCGAAAATCTTTCAGTTTGTAATTGATGACGAAATCCGCACCGAGGGCTTTGGCGCGCTTGACCTTATCTTCACTTCCTACCGTGGTGATCACCCGGGCCCCCAGGAGTTTTGCAATCTGGATCGCCGCGCTGCCGATCCCGCTTCCGCCGGCCTGAACGAGTACGGTTTCTTTTTTCTGCAGTGCGGCCCTCGTTACGAGAATGTGCCATGCTGTCAGGAAAACGAGCGGTACCGCGGCCCAAGATTCCGCGCCGAGATTTCCGATAACCGGGAGGATATTTCGCGCGGGAACTTTGACGTATTCCGCGAACCCGCCATGGTTCTGGAATCCGACGATCTCATACTTAGCGCAAAGGCTGTCCCACCCGGATTTGCAGTAGTCGCATTTGCCGCAGGAAATGCCGGGCGCGACGATCACGGGTTTATGAAGCGGGATGCCGTGAGCTTTTTTACCTTTTTCAACGACCTCGCCTGCGATATCGCAACCGAGAATATGCGGCATACTGACCTTGACGCCGGGCATGCCAGCGAGCACCCAAAGATCCAAATGGTTCAGTGCGCAGGCCTTCACTTTGACCAGGACATCTTTTTTCCCAATCTCCGGGATCGGGACATAGGTCTCTTCGAGTTCCGCCGTCGTGCCGTGCTTTTTAAAAACAATAGCTTTCATCTTTGCCATAAGAAATTCTCCCTGGAGGCGAAGTATACTGGAAATGAAGGTGGAGAACAATGCAGATAGTCCCAATACTTATCAATTTCCGCATAGCGGAAATTGGGGCAATCCCGACTCCTGTTCGAAAAATAAAATAATAGGCGGGATGACATTTTGCCTGAGTCCGGCAGTCTGTATGTAGTATATTGTTGTTCATGAACCCCGTTAGAGATAAAAAACGCTTTAAAGGCGCTTCGGCGAAATAGTTAAAAATGTTTATGACGAGCATTCCATTATTAACCCAGAAAACCGAAATAGGAATTCAATGATCTCTAACGGGGTGAAAGAAACCTTGGCTGCAAAAAAGAAGCGTTTGCGAGCGATCTTTCGCCGTTTGCTTAAAGCTTATCCGGACAGTCGGTGTGCCCTTCATTATTCTACGCCGTGGGAGCTTTTGGTGGCGACGGTTCTCTCCGCCCAATGCACGGATAAGCTCGTGAACCAAGTGACCCCGGCCCTTTTCAAGAAATATCCAAGCGTACGTGCTTTCGCAGGCGCGGATCCTGAGGCGGTCGAGAAAGCGGTTCATAGTACTGGCTTTTACAGGAATAAGACCCGGAATATCCTTGGTGCCGCGAGCGCGGTTCTTGAAACCTTCGGTGGAAAAGTCCCTGCGCTCATGGAAGATCTTATCACCCTTCCGGGAGTGGGTCGGAAGACGGCAAATGTCATATTGGGGAATGCCTTTGGCGTTCCTGGAATCTCCGTCGATACCCATATGATCCGTATCAATCGCTTGCTGGGGCTGACGCATCATGTCGATCCGGTGAAAATCGAATTCGATCTTATGGAGCTAGTGCCCCAAAAGGATTGGACGCTCTATTCGCATCTCATCATCTATCATGGCCGCGTGCGTTGTTTTGCCCGGCGGCCGGATTGCGGGCGTTGTGAGATCCGGGAATCATGTCCTTCGGCGGGAAAAACCATGCTGAAAAGACCAGGGAAATAGTCCCAATACCTATCAATTCCAACGAAGTTGAAATTGGGGCAATCCTTGACAACCATTTTATGAACTGAAATCTAAGACAAGGATAGTCCCAGTTCTTATCAGTTTCCGCATAGCGGAAATTGGGGCAACCTTTGTCGACCCTTTAAGAAAGCAAAGTCAGACAAGGATAGACTTAAAGTTTACGGTCAGGGATTCCGAAACCTTATAGTACGGTTGTCTATTTATAACGGTACAATCTCAATGCTTATCAATTTTCGCGTAGCGGAAATTGGGGCTGCCCAAGCCGGTCTTTATGGAAATGAATAATAGGCATGGACTGTCCTGCGAACTCGTAAAATTAATCACTACTGTCCGGTTATAAGTTGAACAATACCAACTGGTTGTGATTTGCGAAGTCTTCTTCGAGGGCATCGGTTGCTGTAAGTGCTTGCGACAACGGGAGTTTCTCGAATAAGGTGAGGCTCAAAATTTGTAGAATTGTGTAAAGTGACGGTTTCAGATCCAGACGCTTTTTGATAATGGCGACCAGCACGTAGACGGAGA
>JBAXGK010000032.1:0-13136 GCA_037139435.1 Candidatus Omnitrophota bacterium
TTCGAAAAGTTCTCGCGCATCGAATCCCAAGCGATGCAGGGAGTGAGCGGCACGGGGCTCGGCCTTACCATCGCCAAGGAGATCGTGGAATTACACGGCGGCAGGATCTGGGTCGAGAGCGAAGAAGGAAAAGGAAGCTATTTTGCTTTTGAATTGCCTATAAAGAGACCGCCACCCACCCCCCCGGAACCATAATCTTTGTTTTTTTCTGTTCGGCGCAGTTCGCGCGCCTCTATCACAAACTGGCTTTTTTCAATTTCTCCAGCTGCTCCCATCGATCATACATTTGTGCGAGTTCCGAAGACAACGCCTCAGCCTGCAATTTGATCCGGGAGATCTCTTTGGGATCTTTTTGGAAAAATCCTGGCTCGGCCATGAGCCCATAAAGCTCTTCCTGCCCCGCTTCAGCCTTTTCGATCTTTTTTAAAAGATCTTTCAGCTCCCGCTGCTCAGCCTGAGAAAATCCCGATGCGCTCGGGCTCTTTTCAGCTTCCAAAGGACTCTTGGGAGTCGCTACCTTCGAGACTCCGGACTCTGGTTTTACAACACGCTGGCTCAGCCAATCATCATACCCGCCCGGATATTCACGGACCATGCCCTCGCCCTCCATGGCCAATGTTGACGTCACCACGTTATTGAGGAACGATCGGTCATGACTGACTAAAAGCACCGTCCCCTTATATTCGACAAGCAATTCCTCGAGCAACTCCAACGTCTCCACATCCAGATCGTTCGTGGGCTCATCCATAACGAGCATATTGGAGGGCTTGGCAAAAAGCCGTGCGAGGAAAAGGCGGTTCCGCTCCCCTCCGGACAAAACCTTCACCGGAGTCCTGGCCCTGTCCGGAGAAAAAAGAAAATCCTGCAAATAGCCGATGATGTTTTTGGCTTTACCGTTGACGATCACCGTGTCTCCGGATTCGCTTACATTCTGAGCTACTGTTTTTTCGAGATCGAGCTGCTCGCGCAATTGATCGTAATAAGCGATCTCAAGACCCGTACCGACGTGGACAGACCCTTTTTGCGGCTCTATATGCCCCAGGAGAAGACGCAGCAAGGTCGTTTTGCCGCACCCGTTCGGCCCGATCACACCGATCTTATCCCCACGCATGATCTTGGCCGAAAAGTCCCGGATCAGGCATTTATCTCCAAAGCCATGCGTGATATGAAGCACTTTCGCGATCAAGTGTCCGGACAGTTCGATCACCTGCGCCTTCATGCGGACGCTCCCGACCCCGCGCCGCTCGGCCCTCTTCTGGTCTCTCAAGCGCTCGAGCGCCACCACACGCCCCTGGTTGCGAGTCCGCCGCGCTTTGATCCCTTGCCGGATCCAGATCTCTTCTTTTTCCAGTTTTTTCTCAAATCGCACGCGTTCAGCCTCTTCCGCGTCCAGCGCCATCTGCTTGCGCTCTAAAAAAGTCGGGTAATCACAGGCCCAGCTAAAAAGCCGTCCCCGGTCCAGCTCCACGATCCGCGTTGCGAGATGCGTCATGAAGGTTCGGTCATGGGTTACAAAGAAAAGGGTTCCGGGGTATCCTTTAAGGAACCCCTCCAGCCAATCGATCGACTCGATATCCAAATGATTGGTCGGCTCATCCAAAAGAAGGATCTCAGGTTTGAGGACAAGGGCCCGGGCTAAGAGAGCCCTCTTTTTTTGGCCGCCCGATAACTCCTCAAACTGGCTTTCAGGATCGAGTTTGACATGAGAGATCACTTCTTCGACTTCGCGGTTCGTCTCCCAACCCTGGGTGTGATCCATTTCGGCCTGGAGATCACCGAGCTGCTTCATCAGCTGATCCGAGTACTCGGTCTGAAGGCGGTGGTTCACATGATGGTAATCACTCAGTAACTTCACTCGCTCGCCCAACCCCGAAAGGACAAGATCGAACACATTACCCGAGATTCCCGAGGGAACTTCCTGCGGCAAATGCGTGACCCGGATTCCTTTTTGATAGACCACTTTGCCTGAATCGGGCTGTATATGGCCGGCCATCACTTTCATAAGAGTGGTTTTCCCCACGCCATTACGTCCCAAAAGAGCCACGCGCTCCCCTTGTTCCAACTGGAGGTTCATCGAATCAAAAAGCGGTGGTCCCCCATAGGCCAACGTGATGTCCTGCAGACTGATCAATGCCATATTTTTTGCCCCAAAGACAGGAACTCCTGGGAGGATTTAGATCCCCGAAGGATTAGCTCCTTCAACCAGAGGAGCCCCTTGAGCGGACGGCATTTGAGGATTTTCATTGTTGCGGTTTTGGCGCTTAAGCCTTTTCGCTTCCTGCTCCTGCTTGCGCGCTGCTTCTTTTCTCATCTTATTCCCTTTGTAATTAACTCTCATTGTTTTCCTTTCTTGGATGTTTCAGATGTTTCACAAAAACGTTTTTTAAATACTTTCACATAAAGGGCCTCGACCTTCGCCCTCGCCCAGGGCGTCTGCCTGAGAAATCTTAAACTGGACGTGATCGTGGGATCGAACATAAAACACCGGACGGGAATGCTTGTCCCAAGCCCCTTCCACCCGATCTGTTCCACCAACCGGGCCAGGATCACTTTTAGCGTCACGCCATGCAACGGATCTTTTAAATTCTGATGCGGCAAAACCTCACCTCACTTTTAGGCCTCACGTGGGAATCAATTGTAAACCATATTTTCTTAAATTGTAAACTTTGTGCCGCCCGAGTCATTTCCGAGACGCCCCGGGGCCACAACACCGCCTCTCCCATGAGTCATCTTACTCTTGTATCTTTATCTTTGCTTTCCAGGACTTCTTTGCTAAATTAATCAGAATTCTGACCCAGAGGTTTTGAAAGGATGTCCTTGAACCAGCCCGACAGAGCGCAAAGTCATAAAAAAAAAGAACTCCGCCTTCTTAAGATCGCGTTCTACCTCACGGTGGCCTATGCCATAACCGGGATCTTCGTGGCGATCGTTTGTGATTCCGAAACGATGATGTTGGACGCGCTCTACGGGGCGGTCGATGTCGTAGTATCCCTCATTGCCATCTTTGTCGTCAAAAAGATCTACGATCCCCCGAACGCCAAGTACCATTACGGGTACGCGAAATACGAGCCGTTCATGACCGCAGTGGACGGCATCCTCATCGGGACGATCTGCGTCGCCTCTATAGCCTCAAGCCTTCAGGATCTTGTTAATCGCGACCCTGTTCAAAACATATCCCTGGTGGTGTGGTATTCGTTCGTAAGCGTTTTTATTTGCATCGGCTTCGGAGTGTATATGCGCCGCTGCGGCCGGAAATGGGGTTCCCAGATCTTGGTGGCAGACAGCCAGTTGTGGATCATGGAGGGAGTCATAAGCTTTTGCATCTTTGCGGCCTTCGGGGTGGGGCTGATTATCTCCCACACACGGTGGGCGAAATATACGGATTTTGTCGATCCCGTCATGTGCATTGCCATTAGCCTCGTCTTTATCGTGAAGCCGGTTGGGATCTTAAAGAATAGTTTTTTTGATCTTGTCGATGCCAGCCCGGATGAGGCGATGAATCAAAGAATTATCGCCAAGGCCAAGGCCTGCTGCCTCGAGTACCCTAATCTCACCGGCGCCGGGTGGATCAAAGCGCGCAGGGCCGGCCGAAGAGTTTTTGTAACACTCCATCTGATCGCTAAAGAGGGGCAGGACATCAAATCTTTGGAATCCATCCGGGAAAAGATATCGGAAGAAATGTTACAGGAAGAACCGGAGATGGATATGTGCCTTGTCTTCGGCTATCAAGGCGACCTCACCCCCAAAGATTTCCTGGGGCGATTGGGAATTCCCTTCTAAAAACCCTGCGAAACCTTACCGGATCCCCCAAGCGACACACATTAAATATTTATTGCTCTTGAGCTCGCCCGTAAGCATCAGCGCGTTTAATGGCTGAAAACACGTCGTCTGGACCGACGGGAACAGGCTCATTGCCCATAAACTCACCTGACGCACATGCTTTTTCCGCGACTTTCATCATAGCTTCGTCAGAGATATCCTTCAAACCGAGCTCGGCAAGCGTGACGGGCAGTCCTATTTCTCTGCAGAAATTGTAAACTTCATCGACCGTGGTTTTATCTCTTTCATTTAAAAATAATGAGGCGAGCGTTCCAAACGCGACTTTCTCACCGTGGTAATAGGCGCGTGTTTGTGGCAGCACCGTAAAACCATTGTGAATGGAATGCGCCGCAGCGATTCCACAGCTTTCAAAACCGATGCCGCTTAGCAGTGTGTTGGCTTCCACGATATATTCCAGCGCCGGAGAGAAGACCTTCGTCTCCGCCGATTTTTTCGCAAGTTTTCCATATGTCAGAAGTGTTTTATAGCATAGCTCCGCGATCGCGTACCCCGTCAACAGGCCGCGAAAACCCGCGAAATTCTTCGCCTGTTTTTTCCTGCAGGATTCAGCCTCAAAAAAAGTGGAGAGCGCGTCCCCCATGCCGGAGACCAAAAACCTTATAGGCGCATCCGCGATCACCGTTGTATCCACGAGAACAACATTTGGATTATTTTTCAATACTCTTTCCCGCTGATAAATCCCCTGCTCGTTATAGATGACGGCTAATGCGCTTGTGGGCGCATCGGTTGAAGCGATCGTGGGCGCTATAATGACCGGCAGATTGAGGTTGCACGCGACCGCTTTAGCCGTATCAAGTGTTTTCCCGCCGCCGATCCCGCATATCACATCGCATCTTTCCTTTTTCGCTTCAATACTCAACCGTTCAATTTCAGCATCCGTAGATTCGCCTCGAAACACGGCTAGATGATATTTGATTTTATCGTCAAGCCTTGGCTTCAAGTCGGGAAGGACTTTCTTATAAACGGTCGGGCTGCAAATAAGAAAGCCGGTTTTCCCCAAATGCGCTATTTCAGAACCTAACTCATAGAGCGCGTTTTGACCTTGAATATACCTGCCGGGGAACACTGCCGCATACAGCATAGGTCACCTCGTTTTCATCATTGAAGAATCAGATGTTTTCCAGCTCGTCTAAAAGACGGCGAAAAAGATCTTTTCGGGAGATTTTTTAGCTTTTGCACCCTAGAACATAAAAACCCGGGACCGGCTGGTCTTGGGTTAAAATTGTGACGCGCTCATAGACCCACTTCCGGGTGTCCGGTCATGTCCGGTTCAATTTACTTCGCATTCGTGGTGATCATCACATGTTTTTTTAAAAACATGAGAGCACCCGCCGGTCATTATTAAGTGAATAGCAACAGCCAGACACAAAGCCACATCGACCGCCTCGCAAAGATCAGGAAACGGCAGGAAGCAGGATCTTCAAGGTGAGAATGTTCCTGCCCTGGACCCTTTCATATTTCACTTCCCGCGCCAAATTACGGACCAGGTGCATCCCGAGACCTCCGATAGGCCTTTCTTCCAAAGGTGCGTTCAGATCAGGATCGGGGATTTTGAGCGGATCAAAAGCCCTGCCTTCGTCCTGCACCCAGACGGCGAGCTCATTGCCTTCCTTTTCAAGAGAGAGAACGATCTCGTGTTTCGCGGCGTCCGAATAGGCATAGGAAACGATATTGACCACGATCTCTTCCAGGACCAGCTGAAGATCGTGAAGAACTTCCTTGGGAAGACCGGCTTTTTCCGAGAATTCCGCGAGCGCCGTCTGAAGTTTTGAAAGATCGGTCAGCGTGTTCTCAAGCGTCAGGTTCATTTTGTTCGCCTCTTTTTCTTCCCCGCCAACGCCATAATATCTCAACACCAATAGAGTGATATCATCGGCTTGAGGCATCGTGCCCGAAAAGGAACGTACCCTCCGGAGCGTTTCTTCCACGAGTCCTTTGAGAGACCCCGGAATCGTTTGGGTAAGCATCTCCTGCAATCGCTCCTCGGAATAAAGTTCGTCTTTGTCATTGCATGCCTCCGTTACTCCATCGGTATAAAGATACAAAGTGTCTCCCGGCTGCATCCTCAGAACGGCCTTTTCAAACACCGCGTCTTCCAGAACCCCGACGACCGGACTATGGCCTCCGCGCAGGAATTCAGGCTCTTTCCCCTTTCGGAGAATAAAAGGAGGATTGTGGCCGCCGTTTGAGTAGCAAACCTCTCCGGTCCGGGTGTCCAGGATACCGCAGAACACCGTGACAAACATGCAGGCATCGTTGCCCTGAGAGATCTCGACATTGACCTTCTCCAGGATCTCCTCCGGGCTCGTGCACATTTTGGCATTCGTCTTGATCAGTGTTTTGATCATCGCCATGAAGAGAGCGGCGGGAACCCCCTTTCCCGAAACGTCCCCGATCACAAAGCAAAGCCGGCTCTTGTCGATAAAGAAAAAATCATAAAGATCCCCGCCCACTTCCCTCGCCGGCTCCAGCACCCCATAAATATCCAGCTCCGGTCTTTGAGGAAAAGGCGGGAAAACTTTTGGGACAAGGCTCATTTGAATCTCGTGAGCGACTTTAAGCTCGCTTTCCATGCGTTCCTTGATCGCTGTCGTTTCCGTGAGCTCCCGGATGTATTTTTTCAGCGACTCCCTCATGTAAAGAAAGGAAGCGGCAAGGGTCCCCACTTCGTCTTGGGATCTCGCGCGGGGGAGCTCGATCTCCCAGTTCCCTTTCGCAAGAGCCTTCGCCGCATCCGCGAGAGCTCTCAGGGGACGCGTGATGGAACCCGCGATCAGGACAATGACCAAAAAAAGGATCAGGAACCCGCAGAACGCCAGAGCAAGATCGATCCGGCTCAAACGTTGAACATCCGCCAGAAGTTCGTCCCTGGGAAAAACAACGCCCACCGACCAGCCCGTGGACGGGACCGGCGCATACCCCATCCAGCACTCCTGGCCCGAGACAAGGGAGGTGAACGGAACAAAACCGGAATTCCCCCGGATCATATCCTTTCCGATCTCCCGCAAATGCGGATCCCCCCGGACCTCCGCCTCGCTGAAAAGGGTTTCGTTCATGATCAGCGATTTATGGGGATGCGTCACGAACATTCCGTTCCTAGAAATGAGAAAAGCGTAGCCTGTTTTGGCGATCTTGATTTCGGAGACTATTTTCTGAAGCCACCCGAGGGACACATCCGCCCCCACCACGCCCACAAGTTTCCTCTCGCTTCCCTCGCGCCGGTAAAAAGGAACCGAGTACGTGGACATGATGATGTTGCCGCCGCCTTCGTCATAATAGGGCTCCGACCACACCGGGTGGCCGAGCTCTTTTGGAATCTGGTACCAGTCGAAGAAAAAATACCGGTAGTCCTTCCCCCCAAGACAGTTCAGTTTGATCCCGCTGCCGCTTTTATGAGCGTACGGCATAAAAAACTCCGAGCCTTTCTCGAAGGCATCCGGCTCGAACGCGATGCCCGAACCGTAGAGCGTGGAATTGTTCCCGACCGCCGCGCTTAAAATCCGGTTAAGAACTTCTTTGTCGTAAGGTATCTCCTCTAACACTTCGGCAACAGTTTTTGGAACTTCCTGGACGGAACGCAGGACTGTCTCAATGCGCTGCGCGGTCGCGACCGAAAGGCTTCGCGCGTTCTCTTCGATATTCTTCAGGATCATCTGCCGCGAAACAAAATAGTTGTACCCGAAAATACCGGAAAAGATTAATCCCGTGAAGGTCAAAACAAAAAAACTGAGCTTGAAGGCAATGCTTTTATCCTTCATGGCTAGCCTCTCCGGATTTATAGAATTCCCCGAAGGGCGGGACCAGGGCGATCAACCCGCTCTTTTTCAACACCTCGCCTGTTCGCATGTAATCTTCCTTGGAAAGCGTTCCCGGCTGTCGATTGCCTCCGGCCGGCAGCATAAGATCCTTCATCCGCTCCAGCATCCATTTCTGGTGCGCGAAGCTCGCGGGAACATGCGCCTCTTTCATATTCCGCATCACCATGGCCAGAGATTCCTCCGGATTGTCGAACGCGTATTTCCACCCTTCCAGGGACGCTTTCACGAACGCCGTGGCGAGCTCGGGGTCTTTTGCCAGCGTTGCTTCCAGGGCATAGATTCCGTCTTCCGGGAAGTTCAGACTGTGATCGGAAAAAAAGATCGTCGTGAGCTCTTCGGTGTCCATCCCGGAAGCCAGGATCGTGTGGTATTCGTTAAACCACATCGCGGAGGCCGCATCAACGCCGCCCCGCAGGAACATGTTGACGGAATAAGACTGCGGAACTACTTTCACGTGAAGTCCAAATTTCTCGAAAAACGCGCGCGGCTGGACCTGATAGATCTCGTCCCAAAGCCCGACCTTTTTCCCCTCAAGATCCTTGGGTTCTTTGATCCCGCTCTCCTTTTTAGCGACGAGCATCAGCGCCGATTTTTGAGACAATTGCGCGACATTGACGATCTTCGCTCCTTGCGCGCGTTTCTCGATCCCGGTGGCCAGCCACAGCATCGCAAAAGAGCTCCTTCCACTCTCAAGAAAATCGTACGGAGAACGGCTCGGCCCGCCGTGAAGGATCGTGACATCAAGACCGTATTTCTTATAGATTCCCTTCCTCTGCGCGGCGTAGAAACCGGCGAACTGCGCCTGCGGAACCCACAGGGTCATGAAGGTTGTTTTTTTTAAAGGAACGTTCTCCGCGGCAAAAAGCGGGAGCGTGGTGAAGATCAGAAGGATGGCAAAAAAAAAGGATGCCGGAAGAAACTTCGCCAAAGGACCTCGGTGGGACGGAGGCATCGCGAAGGATCTATTTCGGGGTCGAATGACGCCTTTGCTTTTCAATTTCTTCCCTTTGCATGGTATCGAGATACCGGTCGGCCTCCTCGACGCTTTCGAAGATCGGTGTATCGGGAAGCGCGTTGACGATCTCAAAAACTTTCCGGATCTGTGGCTGAAGATTCGTCATAAGAAAAGTGCCGCTGACTGACGCCATCAGTTTCCGGGCTTTTAGGATCACGCGCACGCCGGCGCTCGAGATATAAGAGAGTTTCCCGAGATCGAGTATCAACGCTTTTATTTTGGAGCCCGAGAGAGCATCAATCTTTTCTTCAAAGGAAATGTACGTGTTGGCGTCCAACCGACCCTCAAGGGTCATCAGACACGCGCCCGCTTCACGATTCTCAATCATTACGCTGAATGCCATGGAATTCCTCCTATGTTTAAGCCTGTCTCAACCGCGGCCTCTTGCCGCGGCCTGCGACCAGGCTCATTTCCTAAAAAATGCGACGTCCAATCACTGAATGTTGATCTGCCTGTCGAGGCTCGCGATCTTAAAGACTTTCTTGATCTCGGGACACACGTGGATCAATGAAAACCTTTCCGCACCGACCTCTTTGCACGCCCGGATGCAAATACGCAGAAACGATGAAGCGATGTAAGCGACTTTCTCAAGATCAAAAACAATGGGAGTCCCCACGCTCTGTATCTTTCCAAAGATCTCTTTTTCGGAGGCCAGGCATTGCACCGTATCCATCCGGTCTTCAAAACGGCAGATGAGATTTTCCGTCCCGGCGATGTAGCTGATCATATCTTCCTCCTGTCCCGTTGGCAACACACTCAGTGGCCAAACAAATTTTTTAGCATTTCACGGCCTGCTTCCATTCGAAAACGCAGGCGCTATGACTCAAAAGTTCCGGTTAAATTCCTTTTCAATGGCTTTGGCGTCCAGGGATTCATCCAGATAACGCGCTTTATCGAAGCTCTCAAGGCGCCGGTTCACACGGCGCCGGCTGATGCGCTGGATGTTCAGCAAATGCTTTGTCGTGATGTTGTCGGTCGTGATGTTCTTTCCACCGGTACCGCAACCTAGCGTGAATGACGGGTGCAGCGTGTTGTAGATGCCGCCAACCGCCCCCTGGGAGGATGGCATGTTCACGACCACGCGGCCCGCGTTCATGACCGAGGCGAATGTTTTGATCTTCTTCTCGTCATTGGAAAACAAACTCACCGTATGCCCGATCCCGCCGAAGTAGTTGAGGTCAATGCACAGGTTAACCGCATGCTCGAAATCTTCGGCAACGTAGAACGCAAGAATGGGCGCCAAGATCTCGGCGGAAAGAGGATGCGCCCTCCCGATTCCATCAAGCGGCGCGATGAGAAGTGTTGTTTCGGGAGGAACGTCGATCCCCGCCATCTTCGCGATCTCCGGCGCGGTCTTCCCCACCACGGCCATGGTCATGATCATTCGTTCTGCGTCATACGCAACTTTTTCAAGACGCCTGACCTCGTCCTCAGAAAGAACGCGGGCGTTTCTTTTCTTAAATTCTTCGATCACTCTTTCGGCCAGCGGCCGCTCGACGACAAGGGCCTGTTCGCTGGCGCAGACGGTCCCGTTGTCGAATGTTTTCGAGATAAGGATCTGCTCCACGGCAAAAGGGATGTCCGCGCTTCTTTCAATAAAGACCGGCACGTTCCCGGCACCGACCCCAAGCGCCGGCGTTCCCGAGCTGTAGGCGGCATTAACGAGACTTCCGCCGCCCGTCGCCAGGATCAGGGCGAGCTTGGGATGCTGCATCAGCGCGTGGGTTTCATCACGCGACGTTTTATCCAGCCACTGGATGCAATCTTCCGGAGCATCTTCCGCAAGAGCCGCGTTATAACAAATGCGGGCAGCTTCTTGGGAACATTGAATGGCACGCGAGTGTGGATGAATGATGATAGGATTTCTCGTCTTCAGCGCGATCAGGATCTTGAACATCACCGTCGACGTCGGGTTCGTCACCGGGATCACCGCAAAAATGGGACCGAGCGGCTGGGCGATCTCCGTGATCCCAAGCTCCTTGTCCTCGGAAATGATTCCGACGGTTTTGACGTCTTTGATGTCGTCGTAGACAAGCTGGGTGGCCACCACGTTTTTTAGAACCTTGTCCCGCCAGTTCCCGACTCCCGTCTCCTCCACGGCATGCTTGGCCAGCAGGATACGGTTATTAAATCCAGCTTCATAAACCGCCCGAACGATCCGATCGGTGTGCGCTTGGTCCAACTGGCTGAAAACGGCGGCCGCGCAGGCCGCTTTTTCCATGATCACGTTTACATCCACAGGCGCAGAAGTTGTTTCGCTCACAACATTTGTCTCCATCATTCAACGACGCGTTCACTCAAAAGTCTATCTCAAATCCGCCTGTTGGAGAAGGAAAAAAACGAAAACTGCCCCTCTTAAGCAGAAATCCCCTATGTTGAAGCCGATATTGTCAGTCATCCGTTGGATCGCGTGCCCGGGACGTTTCGTTTTAGTTTATTTGATCGAGAAGCTGGCATTTACAACAGCACGAACATTGGGATTGCCCGTCGCAGATAGGATTTTAGGCTTTCTCTTTTACGGTTACCTCAAAAATGGTTCCGCGGACGCCGGTGAGCGCGGTCGGGGACTTGACCTCAAACTTAGAATTGCCCTTAAGCGCTTCCACCTTCACTAGGATCTTTCCGATCGCAAGGTCCAGGAGAGTAGTCGTATCGCCCGTCTTCGCGTCGACCTCAGCTTTTGCGATCCTGAAAAGACTGCCTTCTTTGATCTCCACGTGGCCGATCTTGCCGCCCTCGATGAGAACTTCCACGGAAGATTCTGTCAAAGCGGTTTTCACTTCATCGCCCGGCAAAATAACCATTCCGTCCTTTGCTGACGTCCAGTCCCCGCCGAGAATCCTCACGAATACGTTCTTCCCAGGGTTCTTTAAGGTACCATAACGAGTCCCGTCCTTCAGCTGCCGCATGACGACAGGAGTTGCGGGTTTAAGAACGCGCGCCTCCGGAGCCGGCATCGCCTCTGATGAGACTGGTGAGAGGTCACTGATCTCTTGTCTCGTGTTTTCGGTCTGCTTTCGTTTAAAGGATACCCTCATCGAATCCCCCATCCTTAAAAGGTTCATCACATCGGCGCCATCGATCACGTACACCACCCCCTCGATCACGCGCACATCCGTCAGGATTTTTTTTGCTTTCTCATTCCCGAATAGATCCCAGAACGGAATGTCCCTCCATTGATTATCTGTTTCGACGTACTGTGAGGGTTTTATCTGAACATTGGAAAACTCAGTGGAATCCATTGGCGGTTCAAAATCCGGCAAACGGTATATGGGTTCACTCCCTGGAGGAATAAGTCTCGGATCGAACGGAGGCGTGGGTGTTGTCGCAGACCGGCTAGGCGATCACTCTCAAAAGGGGCGGATCAAGGTTCAAATCGGTGTTCTCGACTCGATTCCAAAGAGCCTGGTCAACAGCCTGTTGAAATTCATTCTCAAGCATGAACCCGAAGCACTCATCCAACTGCAAGAGGACACTTCCGAACAAATGATGAGCCGCTTAAAAGACCACTTGCTGGATATTATCGTCGCCGATACGCCGATTCAATCCTCATCGGAAGAAGAAATCGAGCATCATTTGATCGCAAAAATCCCGATTGTCTTCTGCGCCCACCCCTCTTTGGCCAAAAAACTCAAGAAGCTACCGCACGACCTTGATCACGCCCCCATGATCTTCCCAACTGCAGACAGCCGGGTATATCAATCGGTGCAGGAATATCTCGCAATCCATAAGATCACACCCAAAATCGTCGCAGAGATACAGGACATTGAACTGGCCCGTCTGATGGCCATGGAGGGATTAGGCATTGTGCCTCTGAATAAATTACTAGCGACAAGCACCCCGAGGGACAAACTTGTTTCCCTCCAGGGCAACGCCAAAAACGATCTCTATGAATCCATCTACCTGATCACCAAGAAAAGAAAAATCCCCCACCCGATAGTCACAAGAATTATCCGCGATTTCCGTCTCCCAAGCTGAATGACGTAAAATATGGGATTAGCGAGATACGATGCTCCTCGAAACCAGAGATACCCAAGCCGCAAAGGTCGCATTTGGCAGGTATTCCAGTTGCAGCAAGGCTATCTTGAAATCAAATTTTTGAATGCGCTCGCGATCAGCTGAAACTGGCCGACTGAAACTTGAAGCCGTTTTGGAGATAGTCCCAATTCGTATCAATTTTAACGAAGTTGAAATTGGGGCAATCATGACTACCTTAAAGAAAAAAAAGTCAGGATAGAAGGCAGATCTTGGCTGAAACGACGGGGATCAAATGGGCTGTAAACTAAAAATCCCCCGGTGTCCTTGGGAGATTTTATCTCTGTCCGGTAGAGCGTGACCCGCCACAAAGCGCTGGCGGGCAGGCACGAGAAGTGCGATGAGGTAGCGGGTTTTCATTGAACCCGCACAGTGTGAAATCCGCTCGAAGGCGGCCTGGTATTCCGATTGAAGCCGGCCACCTGTTC
>JBAXGK010000033.1:0-13051 GCA_037139435.1 Candidatus Omnitrophota bacterium
AGCTTTTTCTCAAACCCGAGAAAAACATGTTTCGAAGTCTATCTAGGATTTGGGGTTCCCAGATCAGGCTGGCGGTCGACAAAAAGCATGAATATAATGATTCCCCATTGAAAGAGGTTTCTCCATGACACTAAGTTCTAATGAACAACATCGTACCCACAGGATCGGGTGGTTGCGTGCCGCAGTGTTGGGTGCCAATGACGGCATTCTTTCGACCGCAAGTCTCCTGGTGGGGGTTGCCGCGTCTCACGCTTCTCGAGAAGCCATATTGATCGCCGGTGTCGCGGGTTTGGCCGCGGGAGCGATGTCCATGGCGGCTGGGGAGTACGTCTCCGTGAGTTCGCAAGCCGATACGGAGGGAGCCGACCTGGCTCGCGAGCGCAAAGAACTTGAAGAGGACGATGAAGGCGAGCGCAAAGAACTGGCTGGCATTTATGTAGAGCGGGGTTTGGATCCATTGCTTGCGAAGCAGGTTACCGATCAATTGATGGCTCATGATGCTTTGGGGGCACATGCTCGTGACGAGCTCGGCATTTCTGTTAACTTTCGGGCGCGTCCTGTTCAGGCAGCGCTGGCATCGGGAGCAACATTTTCTGTCGGTGCGGCGATGCCGCTTCTTACCGTACTTGTAGCGCCGGAAGCGGCATTGGTTCCCATCGTTTTTGGAACTTCTCTTTTTTTTCTCGCAGGGTTAGGCACATTGGCAGCGATCACCGGCGGAGCGCCCATCATGAAAGCGGCTATCCGTGTTATGTTCTGGGGGGCGCTTGCCATGGGAGTGACGGCGGCTGTGGGCGCTTTGTTTGGAACAATCGTGTAATTATTTTTTGAAGGGGTGCACTCCGGAATTTAAAAAGCCCAGGATTCGCTTCCCGGGCTTTTTTGTTTCACAAAGAGGGCGGTGGCAGGGTAGTATATGCGCACGCTTATCGATCCCTCGCATCGAAGACTTCTATGCTTGAGGAAGATTTCTGTTTCATAGAAGATCCTGACTATGCTGCGGGCCAAGGCCCAAGATTTTTCAAGGTGAGGTTTTGAAATGAAATGCCCTTTTGAAGATCAGATCAGCGAATTGCTCAGAAGCGGACGCATTACGGAAGCGACCGCTGAAATTCTGACTCGGCACTACGCCAAGCAGCCGGATCACTTCAAGGAAGAAATGGCCACAGCCCCTGCGGAGGTTAATCTCGCGCATCTTATGCGGCTTATTGATCTTCTGGAGAAAAAAAATGAAATGCGGAAGGCCGCCGGCTTGCCGCCAGATGTAGCCGCGCCTCATGAAAATTCTCCGGAGCCCCTCCCGCCAGCGCCTTCTTCGCAAGAGGCAGAAGTCCCAGTATCGCCGGACACTTCTCGCTTAGAGGCCGAAAAGGCTGGGTTAGAGGCCCGTAATGAGGAGCTTAAAAAGAAATGTGAAGCTCTTGAGGTCGAACTTGCGGCTGAAAAAGAATCTCACCAGGAATTTGAGAAAAGAGCCTTCGACTATGCGAAAAGATTTGCGGATGCGGAAGAGGAACGAAGGCTAGCCAGGATTATTGAGGAAAACCAAAGAAAAGCGTTGGAAGAAGAGCATCGTCAGCTCCTCGAGGAGGTTCATCGGACGCGGGAGGGCGAAAAGCTGAATCTTGAGAAAAAACTTGAGGGGCATTCCGCGGATCTGGTGGCTTTGGGCCAAGAGAAGGAGCGTCTCGCGAAGGAGCTTGAGGGAAGTCATGGAGAAAAAGGCAAGGCGCTGGCGAGGATCAAGGAATTAGAGGAGCACGCAGCGCAAGTGGAAGTCCTGCGGAAACGCTGCGCCGATCTCGAAAATGAAATGAACCGAGCCAAGAACGAGAGAGATGAGAAAGTCCGCCTCCTGGAAGGTTTGGCGAAAACGGTCAGTGAGACGGAGGCCCTTTTGAGCGAAAAAGAGCGTGCGCTTGCTGCTCTGGCCGAAGAACTGAAGAAAGAGAAGGAAGCGCGCGCGAAGATCCAAGTCCAGTTTCAAGGCCTTGAAAAAACCTTGCAGGATCTTGAAAAACAAATAAACGCGCTACATTAGATCTTGTTAAAACGGAATTACATAAAGGTTAAAATACGGCCATGTTTAAAAGCTTCGCTGCCCGACTTTCGATCGTTTTTTTTCTCTCGAGCGCGATTGTGCTCGTGGGTATTTTTACTTTCTTCTTTTTTAAAGCGACAAAACTCCGCGACGATGCCTTCAGAGAGTACCTCGAGAGCCTTACCCAAGTTAGCGCAAACCTGATCCCCGGTGAAGATATTCAGGCGATTCCTCTTACGGCTGGTTGCGAAAAATCTCCTGACGGCTTAGCCCTGATCAAGAAACTGCAGAGCATTCGCGCGGTCGATAATGATATTTTTGACACTTACATCATGGTGGCCGACCCGGATCCGAACTATGTCCGCTTTGTGACGAACGCTGATCGGGATCGAACACCCGTGGGTTGCGGAGAGCGATACGATATTCGCGAGAACCCGGAAGTCCGGGAAGGATTCCAAAAATCCTTTGCGGATTTGAAACCGAATACGGACCGGTGGGGTACCTGGGTCTCCGCTTTTGCCCCCGTGAAGACTCGCTCGGGAGAAACCGTCGGGATCATCGGGATGGATATCGCCCAGAAGACGATCACTATGATCCGGCAGGAATTTCTCACTCTTTTTCTGATCTCGATCGGAGGTTGTCTTTGTTTTTCACTCGTGGTCGGTCTTTTGAGCTCCCTGTGGCTGACAAGACCCATACGCCGGGTAGTCAAGGGGATGGAAACGGTGGGAGGCGGTGATCTCGAACATGAATTGGGACGTTTTTCCGAGACCGAATTCGATCGTATGTCCGGGATCTTCAACAAAATGACAGGATCTCTTAAGCGCATGATGCTCGAGTTGGCCGAGACCGTGCGCGAACATGAAAGCGTGCGACGTGAGCTTGAGATCGCTACGGAGATCCAAAAATCGATCTTTCCCGCACATCCCCCCGAGGTGGAAGGTCTTGAGATTGAGGCTAAGAGCGTTCCCGCCAAAGAGGTAGGCGGAGATTATTACGATTTTATCTCGAACCCTTCTGGCGATCAGATGGGTCTTATTATCGCGGATGCTTCAGGGAAAGGACTTCCCGGGACTCTTTACATGACTCGTTCTCGAAGTGTTTTTAGGGTCATTTCTTCGGAAGAGGAGCATCCGGGAGAGATTTTGAGTCGTTCGAACAATTATATTGCGGCAGACGCTTCCTCGGGGAAGGGGATGTTCATCACGGTTCTCTATGCGCTTTACGATAAAAAGAAGAAGCGGATGACCTGCGCCAATGCGGGGCATTATCCACCCCTGTGGTATAGGGCCAAAGAAAAAGTTTTTGGTGAGATCACCGCGAGTGGGGTTCCTGTCGGGATCCTTCCCGAGCAAACCTATCTGGAAGAGACGATCCAGCTTGCACCGCAAGATCTCCTTGTGATGTACACGGACGGAGTGACTGAGGCCAAAGCGGCCCACGGAGAAATGTTTGGAGTTGAGAGACTCAAGCGAGTGGTCGAGCAGAATAGTGCTCTTAGCGCCCATGATCTTTTCGTGAAGATCGAGGCTGGGATTAAGGAATTCATTGGCCAGGCCCCGCCCTTTGACGACCTGACCCTCATCGTCGTTCGGGTCAAATAGTTTCCTCGGCTTTGCAGGGCACAAAGGCCCCAAAGGATGCTTTTCCCCTTGTAATTAAAGGGGTTATGACTATCCTTGTCTGTAATTTTATTTTCTAAATGGTCGACAAGGATTGCCCTGACTTTTGTTTTCTTTTGTTGAAAGGTAGTCAGGGCAGCCCCAATCGCAGCTTTGCTTCGATTGACAGGTATTTGGGACTGCCCCCCATTTCAACAAAGTTGAAATTGATGGGTATTGGGACTAGTATATTCATAAGTGCTTTTCTATTTAGCCACCGAGGTCGAGTTTTTGAAATAGCCGATGCGAAAAGCGAATAAATCCTACCGTTCATTTCTTCACCTTGTACTTTTATCACCCCTTCTTATCTCTTTTTCAGGCTGCAGGACTCTGGAAGTCCCCGTGAAACATTCGGAAATGTGGACGCCCCCACAGTGGTACAACCAGTCCAAGAAGCCGGAAACGGTTCTTACGGCGGTGCAGGGAAGAAAACCGAGCGTCGAAAAACCCATGAGACTTGTGGAACTGATCGGCCTTGCTTTGGAGAACAATCCTTCGACCAAACAGGCATGGTACCAGGCTCTTTTGGCCAAAGCCCAAGTAGGTGAAGCTCAGAGCGCTTGGTATCCCACCGTGACCGTTGCGCAGAATTTTGATACCGCTCATACGGTTTCTCATAGGCCTCTTCAGAGTTTGAATCAAGGGGATATTGGCGCCAACATGAAATTGGCCTACATGCTAGTGGATTTTGGAGGTCGGAGCGCTAGGGTGGAGCAGGCTTTTCAGACATTGCTTGCGACCAATTTCCAATTCAATCAGACCTTCCAGAGGCTCCTGCTCGATGTGTCCTCCTCTTACTTCAATTTTTTTAGCACCACCGCGTTGCTTGAAGCCGCCCACATGGACGTTACGGACGCTAAGGCCGCACTCGATGCGACAAGTGCGAAATTTTCTGCGGGGATCCAGGCAAAAGTGGATGTGCTTCAAGCGACCGCCAGTTATCAGAAAATGCTCTACCAATTAGAGTCTGCCAAAGGAAATCTCAAGACCGCCGAAGGGGATCTCGCAAAGGTGTTGGGTTTTCCGGCCGGGACACCTCTTAATATCATGCTTCCTCAAAAAGATGTGGAATTCAAGGTGGGAACAAAAGAAGTGGGCCAGTTGATCGAGGAAGGTTTGGCGAAGCGTCCCGATATAGCCTCGGAACGCGCCAGTCTGGCTGCCAAGATCGCCGCGATCAAAGCCGCGAAGTCGGATCTCTGGCCGACCTTGAACACTCAGACGACGGGAGCCAACGATTGGTACCAATATTTCGGTCGCCACGGCTTGAATTATGACACGCAGCACGCTTACGGCTATACGGCCGGTGTGAGTGTTGATTGGCCGATCTTCGAAGGGTTTGATACAGTTTCCAAGATCAAAGCCGCTCAAGCCGATGCGGATGCCGAATTCGAAAATTTGCGCCAAAAAGAGCTGAGCGCCACGGCGGATGTTTGGGATGCCTATTTTAATTTTGTGACAGCCACCCAGAAGCTCGAGGCCAGCAAAGCCTATCTGGATGCTTCACAAGGTTCGTACGATCTTTCCATGGACGGTTACAAGTCGGGCCTGAAAAGCATCCTGGATGTTTTAAATGCCGAATCGGATCTTTCCGATGCCCGTAGCCAGGTGATCAAATCGCGAAAGGAACTTTACACGAGCTTCGCCCAGGTGGCTTATGCGACCGGTACGATCAATGAGAAAAAAGAGGCTGCCGCGACCGAGGCGGGTACAGTCGTGCTTTAAATGAAAAGATAGGAGAATTAAAAAAATGCGATTATTTCCTTTGAAGTTCCCGGCGGTGACGAGTTTTATTTTCGCAGTGTTTTTTTTGATCTTTGGAAATGGCTGCTCCGAGAAAAAAGAAATCCCTCCCATGCCGCCGCGACCCGTTCAAGCCGCCGTGGCCGACCAAAAGGATGTTCCGTTCTACATTGAATCTTTTGGAAATTTAGCGGCGCTCGCCAATGTGGACATCAAGTCCCAAGTGACAGGCAAGATTCTTCAGGCTCATTTTAAACAAGGTCAAAGGGTCGCGGAAGGGGATCTTCTTTTTACGATCGATCCCGCGGAATATAAGGCCGCGCTTGATAAAGCCAAGGCGCTTGTGCGAGCCGATGACGTAGATATGAAAATGAAAAAAGATACCCTGGAGCGGAATCGCGGCCTGGCCAGTAAAGAGCTTGTGTCTCAGCAGGACTTTGAAAAGTACGAAACGGATGTGGATGCGGCGGAAGCCAAAACCACACTCGATAAAGCCGAACTGGCTCTGGCGCAGATCAACTTGGATTATTGTTCGATCAAGTCCCCTGTCAACGGTGTGACGGGGAAAGTGCTTGTGGATCCGGGCAATATCGTGCTCGCCAATAACGGTCCGACCCTTGCCAATGTCAAAGCGATCGATACCCTCTACGTGGATTTTACTGTGACCGATCGCCAGCTTCAAGCGATCCGCAATGCGATGGCCGCGGGTATTTTGAAGGCGGAAGTCCGGGTCCCGGACGATGGAAAGGCCTATGTCGGGGAATTGAAACTCATTGAGAACGCGGTCGACAACACGACAGGGACTATTTCTCTCAGGGCCATCGTTCCTAACGATGGGAATGCCTTGTGGGCGGGGCAATTCGTTTATGTAAAATTAATCCTCGGGATCCAGAAGGGTGCTGTGTTGATTCCCTACGCGGCCGCTCAATTAGGGCAGAAGGGGATCTTCGCTTTTGTGGTAACGCCGGAGGGCAAAGCGGACCTGCGGCTCCTAAAGGTTGGGAGCCGGCAGGGGGATGATATCGTGGTTGAAGACGGTGTCAAAAAAGGCGAGAAGGTTGTGACCGTGGGACAAATGGGATTGAGCTCCGGTACGCCGGTCAAAGAGATCCCGGCCCAGGCGGCTGAGCAAAAGCCTGGAGAATCTTCCCAAAACGTTCCCTGATCCTATTTCTATAGAAAACAAGGAAAAACGATGAGTTTTACGGAAAGCTTCATAAAAAAACCGATCATGACGACGCTGCTCATGGTGCTCGTCATGCTTTTCGGCATTGCCGCATTCTTTAGTCTGCCCATCAGCGATCTTCCCGTAGTGGATTCTCCCGTCATCACAGTGACGGTGGCTTATCCAGGAGCGAGTCCGGACACCATGGCTTCGACGGTAGCGGCGCCCCTCGAAAGTCAGTTCATGCAGATCCCAGGGCTCAAATCGATTATTTCCACCAACACGGACAGTCAAACCCAGATCATGCTTACGTTTGATCTGGACCGGAGCATTGACCTTGCGGCGCCGGACGTTCAGGCCGCGATTTCACGCGCGCAGGCGAATCTCCCGACCGATCTTCCGGCCCCGCCCACTTATACCAAAACGAATCCCTCAGATACACCGATCATGTATCTCATGGTGTCTTCCGACAGCCTGACCCCCGGCCAGCTTTATGATTACGCGAACCGGACGATCGGCCAGAGGATCTCCATGATCGAAGGTGTTTCGCAGGTCCAGGTCTATGGTTCGCAATCGGCGATCCGTGTCCAAGTGGATCCCGCGAAGCTTGCGGCTTATGGGATCGGGTTGAATGATATTGCCGGGGCGGTTCAAACGGGGACCGTGACGATCCCCGGAGGAAGTCTGAACGGAAATGCGCGTACGTTTTCAATCCAGCCGCAAGGCCAGATGATCGATGCCAAGGAGTATGAAGCACTGATCGTGGCTTATCGGAATGGCGCTCCTATCCGGTTGCGAGACGTTGCGACGTGCGTGAACAGTACGGAAAGCGATGTCGTGAATGTCATGGCGACGAAACAAGCTGGCGAGAAGATGCATGCCGGCGTGGCCATACTCCCGGTTTTCCGGCAGGTGGGATCAAATACGGTCGGTCTGGCCGAGCGGATCAAACAAACGGTTGAAGCGCTGAAGCTCGAGATCCCGGGGTCGGTCCAGTTGTCCATTTATTATGACAAATCCAAATCGATCATTGAATCGATCGATGACGTCAAGACCACGATCCTGATCGCTCTGGCGCTTGTGATCCTCGTCATCTTTTTGTTCCTTGGCCGGCTGTCGGATACGATCATTCCCGCGATGACGTTGCCGGTTTCTATTATTGCCTCGTTCCTTGTCATGAAGGCCCTCAACTTCAGCTTGGACAACCTGTCACTCATGGGGATCATCCTTGCTGTGGGTTTCGTGGTGGATGACGGGATCGTGGTGCTTGAGAATACGGTCCGTCTTATCGAACAAGGCATGAAGCCTTTTCCCGCCGCGATTAAAAGCGCTCAGGAGATCACCTTCACCATCATTTCCATGACGCTTTCCTTGGCTGTTATTTTTATTCCGCTGGTATTTATGGGAGGAGTGGTCGGCAGGATCTTCAGGGAATTCGCGATCACGGTGGTTGTAACGATCCTTTGTTCGGGCGTCGTGTCTCTTACGCTCAGCCCGATGATGTGCGCGCGCATGTTGAAGGCCAAGCAGGAAGGGAAAGAAAAAGAGAGCTGGATCCAGAGGATCATGAACCCCTTCATGGATAAAGTGATCGGGGGATACAGCATCCTTCTGAAAAAGATCCTGATGCGTCCTTTTATCACGATCGTTCTGTGGGTGGCATGTCTTGCCGGGACTGTTTATTTTTTTAATGTGCTGCCTCAGACATTCCTTCCGGATGGAGATAGCGGCGCGATCACGGGAGGCACATTGATGCCTCTCGGGACCTCGACCAAACAGGCCCGTGAATATCAGGATCAGGTGAACAAGGTCCTTGAGACCGATCCTAACATTGAAAGGACGCTGACCGCCTCGGGACTTCAAACCGGCTCTGACCAGAGTACGGGGTTCATTCATATCGTGCTCAAGGAACCGAATCATCGCCTCCCGATGGCGAAAGCTGTTGCGGAGATTCGCGGCAAGCTGGCAAAGATCGCAGGAGGGTTCGCGTTTATCAAGGCAACGCCTTCGCTTCAGATCAGCACGGGCGGCGACAGTACCGCTTCCGGAAGCCGGTATTCCTATACCCTGCGCGGTGCCGACCAGCAAAAAGTCTATGAGGGCGCGATGCAGCTTGAAAAGGAATTGCGAGCCCATCCCGGATTTCTGGATGTGCAGAACAGCGTCAAGTTGAACTTGCCGACCTTGAAGGCGGCGATCCTGCGGGATCGGGCCTCGACCTTAGGAATCACGGCACAGGATATCGAATATGCCTTGTCACTCGCATATGCCCAAGGCAAAGTGACGCTTTATAAAACCCAGATCGATCAATATCAGGTGATCGTGGAGCTTGAGAAAGAATACCAGAAAGTTCCCGAGGACCTTTCCCGCGTCTATGTCCGAGCGAGCGCCACGGGGAAGATGGTGCCCTTAAGGTCGGTGCTGGAATGGACCGAAGTTGTGACCCCTCAGAACGTGCCGCATGACGCGCAGCTGGACTCGGGGACGATCTCGTTCAATCTCAAGGATGACGTTCCTCTAGGAGATGCGACGAAATTTATTGAGGAGACGGCGGCGAAGATCCTTCCAGCTGAAGTCACCGGAAAATTGCAGGGAGAGGCAGAGGAATTTTCGGATGCTATCGCGAGTCTTACTCTCCTCATTCTGATCGCGATCCTTATCAAATATGTGATCCTCGGTATTCTGTATGAAAGTTATGTCCATCCGTTCACGATCATCACAACGCTTCCGGTGGGGACGCTCGGCGGTCTTGCCACTCTTTGGCTCTTTCACTCCGAGATGTCTCTTTATGCGTATGTCGGGATCTTTATGTTGCTCGGGATCGTAGCCAAAAACGGCATCATGATGGTGGACTTTGCCAATCAGGGCCTCGCGGAAGGGAAGAGCAACTTTGACGCGATCCACGACGCAAGTGTTGTGCGCTTTCGGCCGATCCTTATGACGGGACTTGCGGCGATCATGGGCGCGCTTCCGATCGCGCTGGGTTATGGCGCAGACGGTTCTTCTCGTATCCCCCTCGGGCTGGTGGTGGTCGGAGGTTTGGCTTTTTCTCAGGTGGTGACGCTTTTTGTGACCCCCGGTCTTTTCCTTTACATGCAAGCGTTCCAGGAAAAAGTCCTGGATCGCTTTGAGTTGACTCGTGCCGGTTCTTCAAGAAAACATGAGGTTTGAGAGTCTGAACGAATGAGCTGCCCGTTTTTTTGACGCAGCCCAGCGTACCTAGGAAAAAGAAGGAGTTCGAGAAACAGACAATGTTAATAACGAATAGAACTTTACACCTTCTTTCCTTTTCGGCGGTCGAAGCGTCATGAGGAGCCGGCAGTATAAAATTTTTTAAATCGTTAACCCAGGAGTCAACTATGCAAAAGATCACATCTCCGAAGTTTATAAAATTGATCATTCTTTTACTCGTTATCGCAGCTGGGGCATTCTTTGGCTATCAGCAATGGAAGGCGAAGGAGTCCGCACTGCCTAAGGGGATCGCCTCGGGGAACGGCCGCATCGAAGCGAAACTCGTGGATGCGGTTGCCAAGGATGCGCTCAGGGTTAAAGAGATCCTTGTAGATGAAGGTGATCTCGTGAGGCCGGGTGAGGTGCTGGTGCGTCTGGATACCGCCACATTCGATTCCCAACTGAACCAGGCCAAATTGCAAGTAGCAAGCTCGCAAGAACGCGTGGCAAGCGCCAATTTCGCGGTCGTCAGGCAAAAGAGCCTGGTGGACAATGCCCAGCTTGAGTTTGAACGCACCCGTAAACTTGTCGAACAGAATGCTCTTTCTCAGCGTGAGTTTGATGAGCGTAACACGTCGGTCCAGACCTCCGCGGCCGCTCTTGCGGAAGCAGAAGCGCAACTCCGGACGGCCAAGCAAGAGGTCGAAGTCGCGCAGGCGAATGTGACGACGATTCAAACGCACATTGATGACGCGACCCTCAAGTCTCCCGTGACTGGAAGAGTGCTTTATCGCCTGGCGGAGCCCGGTGAAATGCTCGCGGCCGGAGGGAAAGCTCTCACGGTAGTGAATCTGGAAGATGTCTATATGGAAATATATCTTCCCTCCGAACAGGCCGGCGGCCTTAAGGTCGGTGCCGAAGCAAGGCTCACCGTGGACTATGCTCCCGGTCGCGCGGCGGCCGGATATGTCAGCTTTGTTTCCCCGGAAGCTCAATTCACTCCCAAACAGGTCGAGACAAAGAGCGAGCGCGACAAGCTGATGTTCCGGGTCAAGATCCAGGTGCCCCAGGAGCTGGTCTCCGGTTACATTGAACGTGTCAAGACGGGCGTTCGCGGTGTCGGGTATGTCAAAATTAAAGAATCTGCCGTCTGGCCCAGTTGGCTCCAGGACCTTGTCCAGCCCGTCAAAAAGACAGACCAGAAATAAATTAAAAAAACTAAAGATCGGCTTGGGAAACTCATGGTGGAGACATCCGCTTTTCAACTATCTCGATTTGCCTCCGGTGGTAAACCGGTCGTTTCCATTCAAAACGTCACTCACCGTTATGGTAAGGTCTCGGCCCTAGACGATATTTCCCTCGAGATCTCGAGCGGCCTCATGGTTGGCATCATTGGTCCTGACGGCGTCGGCAAATCGACGCTCATGGCCCTAATCGCCGGATCGAAAAAGATACAACAAGGGAAGGTGACCGTCCTCGATGGTAACATGGCGGACGGAGCGCACCGGCGCAGCGCATGCCCCCGGATCGCCTACATGCCGCAGGGACTCGGCAAGAACCTTTATCTGGAACTGAGCGTCTACGACAATGTCGATTTCATGGCGCAACTTTTCGGGTTGTCTCCCGCGGAACGTCCGGTCCGCATCAAAGCATTACTGAGTGCTACGGGGCTCGCTCCGTTTGCCGACCGTCCTGCCGGCAAGCTTTCGGGCGGAATGAAGCAAAAAGTAGGGCTCTGCGGAGCTTTGGTCCATGAACCAGATCTCCTGATTCTTGATGAACCCACTACCGGCGTCGATCCGCTCTCGCGCCGGCAATTTTGGACGCTCATTGATGACATTCGGGCCGGCCGTCCCGGCATGAGCGTACTCATTTCCACCGCTTACATGGATGAAGCGGCAAAGTGGGACTGGATCATTGTGATGGATGGCGGAAAGGTGTTGGCCACGGGAACTCCGGCCGAGTTGATGAAGCGGACGGGCACAAAAGATCTGGAGGCGTGCTTCATCGGACTCCTTCCGGAAGAAAAACGTAGCGGGCACACGGAACTCACCATCCCGCCGCGCGCGGCCGGAAGATCGGAGATCGTCATCGACGCCAAGGGACTCACTCGGCGCTTTGGCAGCTTCACGGCGGTGGACCATGTCAGTCTGTCGATCGAGTGCGGAGAGATCTTCGGATTTCTGGGTTCAAACGGCTGCGGCAAATCCACCACCATGAAAATGCTGACAGGACTACTCCCGCCTACCGAAGGCACCGCGACACTCTTTGGAAGTTCCGTCGAAGCTGGAAGTATCGAAGTGCGGAAAAAACTCGGCTACATGACGCAGGCGTTCTCGCTTTACGGCGAGCTGACCGTTCGCCAGAACCTGGTGCTGGATGCTCTCCTTTATCACATTCCGTCTAAAAAGGCGGAGGAACGCATCAAAGAACTCGTCGAAAAATTCGGGCTGGGGCCCCATCTCGATTCGCTGGCCGATTCTCTCCCCATGGGTTTGCGGCAAAGGCTTTCGCTGGCAGTGGCCGTGCTGCATGAACCCAAAATATTGATCCTGGATGAACCGACTTCAGGCGTCGACCCTATCGCGCGGGACAGTTTCTGGGAACTCTTGATCGACCTTTCGCGAAATCAGGGAGTGACGATCTTCATCACGACGCACTTCATGAACGAAGGCATGCGCTGCGACCGGATCTCACTTATGAACGCCGGAAAAGTGCTGGCCTGTGACGCCCCGCAAAAGCTGATCGAAACGCGCGGTGCCGCCAACCTTGAGGAAGCATTCATCGGCTGCATGGAGGATGCCGTTGCCGATGCCGCCTCCGGGGCCATAAGCAAAGACAAGGCTTCCGAAAGCGCGCCTGCGGCTGTACCTCCTGCGGCCTTAAAGGCCCCGGCGCTATCGGGTTTTCGGTTGCGGCTCGGCCGGATGTTCGCGTATGCCCGCAATGAAACCATGCAGATCCTTCGCGATCCGGTCCGATTGGTTTTCTCGTTCTTGGGCTCTTCGCTTTTGATGCTCGTCTTCGGATTCGGGATCACCACCGATATCGAACACATTCGGTACGCCTCATTCGATCTCGATCAGTCGCCGGAAAGTCGCGCTTATCTCGAACAATTTGCCGGGTCGCCTCGCTATTTCACGCGTACGGCGCCGGTCCGGTCCGCCGAAGAAGGCCTCAAGCGGCTGCAGGCGGATGATGTTTCGGTGGTCCTTGAGATACCGCCCAATTTCGGCAGGGATTTTCGCAGAGGCCATGCGCCCGAGGTTT
>JBAXGK010000034.1:0-13022 GCA_037139435.1 Candidatus Omnitrophota bacterium
TATCCACCAGCCAGAAACCGTCCAGGGTCGTCTGGAGAATGGCCCGGTACCGTGCGGCACTTACCCGCAGCTCCTCCTCCGCTAGTTTCCGCCCAGCATGCTCCCGCGCATCTTCAAGAGCGTGCTTCACGGCCGGAACAAGACGGGCGAGCCTGTCTTTTATGATGTAATCCGCCACCCCCGATTTCATCATCTCGACAGCGACATCTTCACCGATGATCCCCGAGATGACAAAGAAAGGTGTTTCCCGAGAGCTTTTCTTTATGATCTCCAGGGCCTCCGGCGCACCGAAACCCGGCATCTTGTAGTCGCAGAGGATAATGTCGGGGGCATATTCGCCAAGCGCTTCCAGAAACTCATCCTTCGTCTTCACCCATTTCATGGTGTGGGCGAAATCCGCCTTCCCGAGCTCTCGAGTGATAAGCCCCGCATCAGCATCCGAATCTTCCACCAACAGGATCTTTATTTCTGTCGCCATAAAAGCCTACTTCCCCTAATGAGCTTCAGATGCTTAACAGGCCCAATCGGCTTGTGATGCATTTATAGTCTTTTTAGCCTCTTTTGCTTTTTTAGCATCTCTAGCCCTTCAAGCCTCTAAACTTTTGGATCTGAATCATCCTTTGGAGCGTATTTCTCCAGAATCACCCCGACCGCTTTTGAATCCGCCGGCTTCGTCAGATACTCATTCGCCCCGAGTTGCTTGCAAAAATGTTCGTTCAGATCGGGATAACCGGTCAAAATGACCACTTTTTCGTTCCTGTGCTCTCCTTTAATGAACCGGAGGATCTCGATCCCTGTCGGTCCCGGCATGCTCATATCCAAAAAAAGAAGATCGTAATTTTTCTCTTTGAGCGATCGCATGGCCTCATCTCCGTCCCAGACATAATCCACAAGCAAGCGCTTGCTTTCCATGAAGGGGCGCAACGCCCGAGCAAACAGCTCCGCATCAGCGGCAGAATCTTCCGCAACCAGAACGTGCATCTTTTTCTCCATAAAACCCCTCCGTTTAAAAAAACAAAACCCTAAACTCTAAATAAGCCGAGATCTTATAACTCCAAAACCACGTTTTAAGTTTCGCACTCGGCTGCCAGCACGCAACGATCAGTCGTCAGCTGACAGCGGATAGCTTCTTTTTCAACCCCTCGGCATTTGATTGGTGACGAGCCAGTAAAAGCCGATCCTCTTGATCATCTCGGAGAAATCTTCAAAATCGATCGGTTTGACAACATAGCTGTTCGCACCGAGACGATAACATTCGCTCATTTCGTTTTTTTGATGAGAAGAGCTCATGATCACGACAGGGATGGACCGAGTCCTCTCATCCGCTTTGATGCGCCTCAACACCTCGATACCGTTCACTTTGGGAAGCTTCAGATCGAGCAGGATGACCTTGGGCAAACTTTTAATGTCCCTGCCGGAATAGGCTCCGGAGCAAAAAATGAAATCGAGCGCCTCAGCTCCGTCAGCTATCGCATGGACCCGGCTGGCAAGATCGTGTTTCTTGAGAGACCGCAGGATGAACTCGACGTCACTCGGATCATCCTCCGCAAAAAGCATCTCGACCAACTCGTGCTCGCCCACCTCAACCTCCTTTCGGCAACACAAAATAGAACGTTGCCCCCTGATCAACAACTCCCTGCGCCCACACCATCCCTCCGTGTCGCCGAACGGCGCTAGAGACTATCGCGAGGCCGATCCCGGTGCCCGCGAACTTGTCCTGCGCGTGAAGTCGCTGAAAGATCCCGAAAAGTTTATCCTCATACCTCATGTCGAATCCCACGCCGTTATCCTTGACGTAATAGACATGCTCCCGACCCTCATCGTAGCTCCCGATCTCGACCACGGCCTTCTCTTTCCCTGCGGAAAACTTCATCGCATTCAAGATGAGATTGGTGAATATCTGCTTCACGAGCATCAAGTCAGCGCGTGCCGAGGGCAGGGGTTTTACGACCACTTCGACGGATCTGTCGGGAGAAAGCCCCTCTTTTACCTCCTGGCACACGGACTGGACGAGCGCCGTCATGTCGATATCGACGACCTCCATCGCCTGTTTTCCAAGGTGACATAACTTGAGGAGACCGTCAATCAACTGTCCCATTTTTTCCACGTGCTCGGTAATAACGCCAATCAGCCTCCGGCCGTTCTCGTCGAATTGGGGAGCACACTCTTCTGTAAGAATATTCGCGAATCCCGTGATCGCCCTGAGTGGGGCCTTCAGATCGTGCGAGACCGAGTAGGTGAAAGCCCCTAATTCCTCAACCGCCGTCGCGAGTTCCTCGGTGCGCTGCTTGACGCGCTCCTCGAGCTCTGCGTTCATTTTTTCAATCATTTCTTCATTTTTCTTGCGTTCGGTAACATCAATCATCACGATGCGTGCCACGGGAGCGCCGGAGGCTTCCTTCGCGGCGAGGGTATCCAATCGTGCCCAGAAAACCGTTCCGTCAGGCCTAATCATCCTGAGTTCATACGCCAGAGGTTCCTCTGTTTCGAATATCAGTTTACGCTTCAGGAAGAAGATGTCCTGGTCTTCCGTCAAAATAAACATGGGAAACATCTGTTTAGATATCGCGCTCCGGACGATACCCAAAAGATCGCAGCCGGTCAGATTCGCTTCCAGGATCAGCCCCTGCTCGCTCACGGTGAAATAACCCACCGGCGCCAAATCGTAGAGGTCGAAGTAGCGCGCCTTCGAAACGGCCAATTCGTCCTGCGATCGGCGCAGCTCATCGTTCTGCATTTTGAGCTCGATCTGATGCACCTGGAGTTCGTAAAGCACCCGCCTCGTTTCTTCAGGCGAAAGGTCTTTTAGATCCTCCGGCGATTGATCGGCTTTCCCGCGAAAATTCTCTTCCGCACGTTTGCGCAACTTTCCAGCGTCGTTAAGCCGGTCATTTTTATTGCTCATGGGAGATCTCCATATTTTCGTTCCTTAGAACGTCCCAAGTTTCACGTTCCTCGCCCCTCTTCTTCGCCCTTGGATGCTCAGCTTTCTCATTAGGTCATTGTGCTTCTCCGCCCGATCTTCCTCTCGGCCGTCGCGACGGCGTACATCTTCCCGGTTTCATTTAATTGATAAGAACTCAGATATAAAACTGGCCGGAACGAAATTAACGAACAGGCCCAAAAACACAAAAACCTCCGCCCACTTGAGCGAAGGTTAAATCTTACTTTTTTTGATCCGTTTCATATTCATAGGCTTTTCCGGAACACGATTCCCCATGCATCTATTCTACCTCCACTTAGACACGCCTGGGAAACTAAAAAACTTCATGGGATTATTGCGAAAAAGCTGACGGTTGAATTGAAAAACCGATAACCGGACGTCCGGTGGGAGACGTTGCGCTAGGCGGGCCGCCCTGCAATGATGGGCGAGCCTCGTCCTGCACTTCAGGCGGGCTGGCCCCAGAGGAATCCTTGGCCGTACTGGACACCTAATTCTTTAAGTGTTTCCAGGTCCTCGCGGCTTTCGATCCCCTCGGCAATGATCTTGGTGTGGAGGCTTTCCACAACAGCCAAAAGCCGCCGGAGCATTTCTTTTTGATTTTTATCGTGGCTAATATTCATCACAAGTCTCTTGTCGAGTTTGATCACATCGGGCTGAAGAAGGATCAGGCTTTCAAGACAACTGCGGCCAAAGCCCACATCGTCGATCGCGACGCTGATCTTCCGTCTCCTGAGTTCCTGGACCACGGGAACGAGATAGGACGGATCGCCCAGGATCTGCTGTTCGCTTACTTCGACGCAATAAGCGCCGCAAAGGGTGACTGGCGGAAAAAGCTTCGAAAACTGTTCGGGTAGAAGCTTCGCCATGGTGGAAGGAAAAAGATTGACGTGCTTCTCGGACGCCGGGAAGACTCCCCTGGCGGCCTCCAGGGCGATCTCGAGACAGCGCTGGTCCACCATGGAAAGAATATTGTTTTCCATGCTGAAATTGAAGAAATCGGCCGGCATTTCAAAACCGCCGATATTGGTGCGGGACAGGAACTCATAACCAACCGTTTTTTCTGTGAGAAGATCCAGGATCGGCTGCTTGACCGACCGGAAGCAGCTGCCTGCACGGAGCGTGTCCACCACACTGTCGGATCTCGGCTTCCAACCCTCCCCGGCGCTTACGCGATTCTTTCCCGACTGTTTGCTTTTTGCCAGAGCGGCATGGGTTTCTTCCAGAAGAGAATCCACCGAGGCCGTCCGTTTATTCACGTTCATAACACCGAGACTCGCCGTGGCTTTGACCGCCTGTCCGCCTGCTACGACGACGGTCGTTTGACTGATCGCGAGCCGTATCCTCTCCGAAAAATGGATGCCCTCCGCCAGGCGGGTATTCGGCAACAGGATAATGAACTCATCGCCGCCCACGCGGGACACATAATCGGTCGTCCGGATCGTTGCTTTGAGTATCTTTGAGATCTCCTGAAGAACAATATCGCCGACCGCGTGGCCGAACGTGTCATTGATGGGCTTAAAGTTATCCAGATCCAAAAGGATCACGGAAAGATTCGCTCCCTCGCGGCCGGAGATCTCAAGTTCCCGGGAGAGCATGCGCTGGAGACCGCGGCGATTCAGCAACTGGGTCAGGGGGTCTAAAAATGAAAGCTTTTCGAGGCGCTCATTCAACTCTTCCATTTGCTGCTTCTGATGATGCCGCTCCAAAGCATAGGAAAGAATACGGGCGAGCATTTCCCCGCGGGCCTCTCCCTTGACCACATAGTCCTGAGCCCCTTTTTTAACCGCCTCAAGCGACAGAGCTTCATCATCCGTACCGCTCAGGATCACACACGCGATCTCAGGGTGGGCCATCACGATCTTTTCGAAAGTCTCGAGGCCTTGGCTGTCCGGCAGCCCGAGATCAAGGAGGATCAGTTGGAAGGTTTTTTCTTGGAGAATTTTAAGCGCGGCTTCAAGCGTCTGGGCCGTTTCGATCGCGAATGAAATCCGCTTGTCGGCCATCAGCGAGATCTGAAAGATCTTCGCGAAATCAGGATCATCATCCACCAAAAGCAATCTTACCTGTGACACCTGGCGAGGCTCTTCCTGCACGGGACACCCCTTTTCCTCTGCGCTAATCCTACCTATTATGCTATACCTCTCAGAAAAAATTGACAAGAAAAGTCTGCAACACCGTCCCTTTTAAAAGTTGACTGGAACGGGGCATTTGTTATGATGCCAAGCTCATGGAGATTATCGGACACATGTTATTATTTCTTCTGTTTCTTATCTTAGCCGGCTGGATCTATCGTAGCTGGCGGTCGCTATCCGAATTAAGACAGGCGCCCACCTTAAAGCTCACCGGTCCGGCCTCCCGCCGTGGGAGAGTTTCCATCCTTATTCCCGCCAAAAATGAAGAGCTCAATATCGCGAATTGCGTCAGGCCTTTCCTCGCACAGCTTCACGAAGGCGACGAAGTGATCGTCATCAATAATTGTTCTACGGACCGCACTGAAACAATCCTGAAGGAATTAGGCGCCCTGGAGATTAAAAGCCATATCCCCTTTCCTTCCCCTTTAAAAAGGGGGGAACGACGGGGATTTTTTTATTACCTCAACACACCCCCTACTCCGGAAGGATGGACCGGGAAGAATTTCGCGCTGCATCTAGGCGTGCAGCACGCCTCCGGCGATTGGTTTCTTTTTACCGATGCGGATACGCGCCACGAACCCGGGAGCCTCAACATCTCGCTGGCCTTCGCAGAAGAAAAGAAGCTCGACCTTTTGACGCTTCTGCCGCGTTGCCTCGCTCACGGTTTTTGGGAGAATCTCATCCAGCCATGCGCCATGAGCTACATGGGGCTCTGGTTCCCCATCCGCAAGATCAATGATCCAAAATCCAAGGTCTACTTCGGGAACGGACAATACCTGCTCGTGCGCACCGGACATTACAGGCTGATCGAAGGGCACGAAGGCGTGAAAGAAGCTTTCCTCGAAGATTTCGCCCTCATGAAAAAAACGAAAGAAATGGGCGCGAAAGGTATGTGCGCCTTTGGGATGGAACTCTTCGGGACAAGGATGTACGATTCTTTTGACGCTCTCTGGCGGGGCTGGCGGCGGATCTTCCTCCACTCGTTCGATCAAAAACCGGCGCCGATCCTGAAATGTGCCGCGAGCGTTTTCTTCTTTTCCGTCTTCCCTCTCGCGGTTTTTATCGTGATCTCAAATCACTTTTCTATCTCTCTGCTTCTCTGCCTCTTGATTCTTGTTATTATTTTCGCTACCGCCGCCACAGCTTATGCGATAGTCAGGGCTAAGAAGCCTTATGCTCTTCTTCACCCGCTTGCCGCGCTGGTCTTCACAGCCATTCTCCTCGACGCCTTTCAAATGGCCTGTTTCAAACGCCAAACCCACTGGAGATAACAAGGGTCAGGCTTCAGCTCTAACAAAAAAGGCGTTACCCGGGAGCGAACCCAGGTAACGCCTTTTATTCTCGGAAGTTCTTACTTAGTTGGCGCTTGTGCTGTGCTTCTTGGCGCTCTTGGAGGAAGTCTTCTTTTTCTTGCTGTCTGAAGATTTCTTTTTGGAGGACTTTTTGGATTTCTCCTTTTTCGTCACTTCCCCTTTTTTCTTATCGGAAGCCGCTGCGTTCGCCGTGCTCGCCACATTACTTGTCTGGCCGGTCGCTGCGCCACTCACCGAAGCTTCTTCCGCCACGGTCGCTTGCACATCCGCTGGCACCATCGGATCCAATTCCTGATCGATCTCCGCGCTCGCACAAGGGACCCAGAGACTTAAAAGGGCCAGGATCAGAATTGAAACCATTTTATTTTTCATTCAATATTTCTCCTTAGAGGGTTAATTGCACTGTTTTTTCAGATCGCCAGATAGCCGACTTTAACGGCATAACGGATGAGGGTCTTGAGAAAAGCATGGTCTGTCTTGGGCATCGGGATCCCGGTCCCGCGCAGGATCTCGCGAGTATTCGTGGTATCGAACGTGAGTCGCCCATTCAAATAACCCAGGTAGGGCTCGAGCATCGCGAAAACCATTTGCTCCTGAGCGCCCATCTTACTTTTTTTGAAATGCTGGGGTTCGATCACCTCGATCGGAGGGATGGTGGAATATTCTTCTTCTCCCACTCTGAGGAGCATGCCGATCGACGGCGGCTTGGGAGCCACGACGTGAAAAGCCTTATTGATGCTCCGGGGGTCCTTGACGATCGCGCAGGTCGCCTGGATCACGAAATCAATGGGCACGATATTGAACGTGTTCTCACGATGGGTGGGGATCTTCGAAAGCACTCCGTGAGCGAAAAGTTTGATGAAGGGATAGATCACATTGAAATCTGAGACCACGCCGGTTTCCGAATGGCCCACAACAATGCTCGGACGGATGATCGTGACGGGAAGACCTTTCGCCATCGCTTCGCGCACCTTCGTCTCAGCTTTGTACTTACTCGACTCGTAATAGTTCGCGAACACAGGCTTGGCCGGCAGCTCATCTTCTTTGGAAAAATGGTCCCAGACACTTCCGGCGACGAACGCCGTGCTGAAATAGATAAACCGCTCGAGCTTACCTTTTTTGCGGAGATCCCAGGCCAGCTCCAAAGCGTGCTCGGTGCCACCCACATTGATCTGCTGGCATTCCTTCTCCGTCCCGTTCAAAGCCGTAAGCGCCGCGATGTGATAGAACACCTTGCACTCACGTTCCAGGTATTCCAGGTCGGCTTTTTTAATGCCAAATTTGTGCTGCGTCACATCCCCTTCGATCACATGGATGCGGGAGCCCAGATGAGAATCGATACCGATCGAAGTGAGAATCTTTTTGACCCGCTCCGAATGGGAAGCGCGGTTTTTTGCGCGGGCCAAGAGCGCTATTTCGGCATGAGTGGTCCGGAGTATCTCTTTAACCAGGTCTTGCCCCAACACGCCGGTTGCCCCGGTCATAAATATCAAATCACGAGCCATCATATCTCCTTAGAGCTAAACAAATGTTCTGACCGCCAAACCCGAATGAATTCGAAAGCGCCAGATTCACGTTCGAGCGCCGCGCCGTGTTCGGCACGTAATCCAGATCGCAATCGGGATCCGGTTCTTCATAGTTGATCGTCGGCGGGATCATCGAATCACGCATCGCCATCAAACAGATGATCGCCTCGACTCCGCCGGCCGCCGCGATCATGTGCCCGAGCATGGACTTCGTCGAGCTGACCGGGATTTTCGGCGCGTAATCGCCCATCACTTTTTTGATGACGAGGGTTTCCAGCGAGTCGTTCACTGCGGTGGAAGTGCCGTGCGCATTGATATAATCAATATTTTGGGGCCCAACGCAAGCTTTTTCCATCGCTATCTCCATGGCACGTGCCGCGCCACGGCCTTCCGGGTCCATATCTGTCAGCCGATAAGCATCCGCCGTAGAGCCGTAGCCCACCACTTCCCCGTGGATCGAAGCCTTGCGCTTTCGTGCATGTTCCAAATCTTCCAGGATCAGAACTCCCGCGCCTTCGCCGATCACAAACCCATCCCGTTTTTTATCGAATGGCCGGGAAGCTTTTTGGGGATCATCATTACGCGTAGAAAGTGCTGTGAGCAAACTGAATCCGGCAACTCCCATCGGATAGATCATGGAGTGAGAACCGCCCGCCATCATCACGTCGGCATCCCCACGCCGTATCCATTCAAAAGCTTCCCCGATCGCTTGCGACGACGCCGCGCATGCCGTCAAACAATTCGAGACAGGCCCGCGAATATCAAATAGCCGGGTCAGATGCGTGACAGTCATGAACGGCTGGTTTTCCAGCTCTCGCAGAGCGCTCATGTTCTGACTTGCCTGCTGAAGATATTTCCCCTTATCCACAACCTCCGCGCCCTCCTTCGTAAAGGACGCTACCATGGTCTTGATAAAAGGGCCAAAATCGATCCCGCTATCGCCGGCGCCAAAATAAATTCCAAAGCGATTCGGATTCACGGCAAGAGGCTCGAGCATCGCGCCTTTATAAGCTTCTGCCGCGGCCTGAAGCGCAAAAAAAGTGCTGCGCCCGGCACAACTCAGAGGAGGATTGCGCTCAAGCCATTTTTCAAAGGAGAATCCTTTGACTTCGCCGGCAATGCGCGTCGGAAAACGGCTTGCGTCAAAGAGCGTGATGGGCCCGATCCCCGACTTTGCCTGCGTCAAACGAAGCCAGGTATCGCGGACAGAGTTTCCCAAGGGCGTCACGGCGCCCATGCCTGTCACCACCACTCTTCTTTTTAACATTTTTTAAACACCAGCGATGCGTTCTGGCCCCCCAACCCGAATGTGTTCAGCACGGCCACGTTCACTTGGCAAGATTTCGCTTTATCTGTGACAAACGGAAGCGGGCATTCCGGATCCGGGCTTTCAAGATTCGTGACGGGCGGCACTTGTCCATTTTTTGTGGTGAGCGCGGCCACCACAGCCTCGATGCTTCCCGTAGCGTAAACCAAATTCCCGGTCACGGGTTTTACAGCGGTCACGTGAAGTTTTTTGAAGGAAGACGAATAAAAGGAATGGACCGCGAGCGATTCTTGAATATCTTCCTGCGGGATGCCGCTTCCATTCGCCACAAGGACATCGACATCCGCGGGTTCGAGCGAGGCGTCCTCGAGAGCCCGGCGGATCGCCACGCGCTTCCCCGTAAAATCATCCGGATCGCGCGGGTCATAATTGAAATCAGAAGAGGATCCATAACCTGCAAGCTCGGCATGGATCAAGGCCCCGCGCTTTTTTGCGCTCTCAAGGGATTCCAGCACCAGGATCCCCGCGCCTTCTCCCAGAACGATCCCGTCATGCTTTTTGTCAAAAGGACAGTAAACTTTCTCAGGGGATGCCTCTCTTGTCGAAAGAAGACTGAGGAGTTGGAAACGCGAGATCCCCATTGCGTTGAGTTTCGAGTCTGTGCCGCCCGCCAACATGATATCGGCATCCCCGCGCTCGATCACTCGGTACGCTTCCCCGATCGCTTGGGTGCTCGCGGCCGACGACGTCGTAATGGTGTTGTTCGGACCCCGGAGATGATTCGCAACGGAGACATGGCAGGCCGGCATATTCGGAAGATATTTCAGGAACCAAAGCGGAAAAAGCGATCGAACGCCGTCTTGTCCAAACTTGGTCATGGAAAAATGCCCGTTCTCATCCAGACCGTTCCTTAGGCCCACCCCGATCTCATCGAGATCGTTATTGATGATCCCGGTGCCAAGTGTCACGCCAACCCGTGTGGGATCATAATTTTCAGGAGAAAGCTTGGCATCCTTGAGCGCCAGACGGCTTGCGGCGACCGCCATCTGGATCTCGCGGGACATCAGCTTGATGGATTTCCGGTTCTCAATAAATTCCTTAGGCTCAAACCCAGACAGCATCCCGGCGTATTTAAATGAAGGACAATTCAGCTTGAGGGGATCGGCGCTCCGGATCGCGGAGCGTCCGTGAAGCGCGGCCTCCCAATAAGGTTCCCAGCCGTTCCCGCACGGCGTGATGACCCCGAAACCTGTGATCACGACACGGCGTTTTTCAGTCATGATTGTCCTTAGTAAAAAATGGCTTGGTAATCATAACGGTCCAAGTCGCCCTGCATGAAAAAAGAATAAAGACTTGGAAGTCATGAAGCTTAGCCCTTTGCTGATGAAGGAAGAATCTTCTCGCGGACGTTGAAATGATTCATGAAAGCATCGTGGAATGTGATGGACTTCGTCTGGTTCGCGGAAAGTCCGCTCACGGCCATCAGGAGGAGTTTCGCGCTCGCAACCAATCCTTCCGCGCAAGTGATCGTCGCCTCGAGCCAGCCGCCCTCAGCCCCAAGACTTTCGGACCACGCCTCGATCTGAAGAGGAGTGCCGGGCTTTGGAACGCTTGCGATGGTGGCGCTCTCGATCTTCGCGAAAATGAGATCTTTCTGGTAATCGCTTTCCGCGCCGACCAAGAGACCCCCGGTCTGCGCCATCATTTCAATAAAGAGAACTTCTAAACTGTAAGGAGCCTGGGGAACTTTAGAAGAGGCAATGGCCTTTTTACCTTTGTGAATCGAATGGACTTTCTCAAGAAGAAGCCAGCGCATGTTATCCCCAGATCATGGCTTGTGCACCGACCAGGTCCCCGCTACGAAAAAAATGGCCTTCCCCGCGATAGAGCTTCCGGGTGCGACCCGTCCGCCATTCCATCTCAAAATGATCTCCTTCGCACCGTTTCATCCGCATGCTCTGGAATCCTTCGAGCCCCATCCACGACTCACCGCAGGCCTTGAAAAAAGCTTCCTTGGCCGTAAAAAGCTCCGCGAATTCTTGCAGGGAAAGACGTTTGAAGGATCGGCGTTCCGAGGAATTCAGGAAACGTTCACGGACATAATCTCTGTGTCGAGAAAGGAATTGTTTCACGCGGTTGCAGGACACCAGATCCACACCCACGCCGCGCAGCGTAGCTGACCGCTCTTCGAGAGAATTTTGAAGATGGAGCGTGCCGCGCCCTGTGTTACGGGCTGGTTTTTTCTTTACGAGCAGCATTGATCGTCGCAGGAACTCTTGCCCAAACGGTCGTTCAGATAACGAAGGAGCATCTTCACCGTAAAACAATCCGCCAATTTCGTGATCTGCGGGTCTTTCGTGAATTCTTCGAGTTCGAGATAAGGGAGTTTCGTACGAAGTTCTGCGAGCCCTTCCGCTGTCACCATCCCTTCCTTCACGAAACGCTCATCGTTCAGAAGATGGCTGGGGAAAAGATCTCCGGCAGGGATCTTGAGATCAAAAGCTTTTTCAAGGCGGAAAACGATGTCGATGAAATCGATGGACTCCGCGCCAAGATCCCGCTTCAGGGAAGCTTCCGGCACGATATCCGATTCCTCCACCCCGAGCGCTCCTGCCAATGTTTGTTGAACTTTCGTAAAGAGCTCTTTCTCCATGATCATTCTATCGTCCTTCCTAAGTTGTCTATGACACTGCTGATGATTGCGGATTCTTAACTTTGGCCAGCGTCAGCTTGGCCGATACGGCGACTTCACCTTGGTAAAACAACTTCGCGTCCCAGGTCGTTTCCTCACCCTCACTTTGTGTGAGCCTAAGACGGCTTTCCCATTCGTCGCCAGGCCTGAGATATTTTGAGAACCGTGTCGCTCGGATCTGTTTCAAAAAATAATGCTGGCCTTCACCACTCGGAAGGGACGCCAGATACCGCTCCGCGGTCTGCTTGAGCATCTCAAGCGCCAACACCCCCGGTAATACCGGGAAGCCCGGAAAATGGTCCTTAAAGAACTCGGAATCTTCCGGGATACGACCACAGGCGGTAATGCCCTCGCCTTCTTTGATCCAGAGGATCTTTTCGATCGCCAGCATGGTCATGTATTCCCTTTTTCCAAAACGTAGATTCCATTCAAGATGCGAAGTCCTGAAAGCCAAGTATAAAAACTTTTAAAAGAGCTGACCTCAAAACCGGAGGCTTTAAAAAATTCCCGCCATCCGCCGTCCGTGCGGAACTGATGCGGATGAGACATGAATTCTACATTCAAAATACGGTCGCGGCAAATAGTCCAATAACGGCCGGCCGCATGCTGATAAAGATCCTCGACGACCACTACATTTTTCCGCGTCACCCGCCGCACTTCTTTGAAAAGCGCTTGAGGGTCCGGAACGTGATGAAGCATGGTCATCAGAATCGTCACGTCAAAACTTTGATCCGGAAACGGGATCTTCAAGCCATCATAGAGCACCACCGGCGCCTTCTGGTATCCAGGATTCAAGACATCCAGAACCAGGGGCTCATGTCCCCTCTTTTTGAGAGGCTCGGCATAAAAACCCCAACCACCCCCGAGATCCAGGATCCGGCTTTCCCGAGGGATCTGATTTTCAAAAAGCTGAACGATCTTTTCTGCCCGAGCCTCAAGCGCGCCATGAGCGAAATGTCTGACGATCCCGTCCAATAGGCAACGCTGAAAGACCTGCAGGTTCTTCTTAATGGTATTCACGATCTCGTTCGTTATAGTTTTTTTGAGCGGGAAATTATAGCATAGCCCCTCTTTTTGACCCAAGAATCTTTTTCGTCGAGTTGCGTCATATTAAATCTTACCGTAGAGACATTTAGGCCGAATCGTTG
>JBAXGK010000035.1:0-12929 GCA_037139435.1 Candidatus Omnitrophota bacterium
CCATGTTCATTGCCGTGATCGGCCCTTCGATCGTGATCGCGGTCGTGGGGGCGGCGAGCATCAAAGCCCTGGGGAGAAATCCTTCCGCAGCGCCGAAGATCTATCTCGGAGTGATCCTGATGCTGGTGTTCGCGGAGGCGACCTCGATCATTTCTTTGCTTATCACCTTTCAAATCTTCATGCCGAAATCCGTAAGTTAAAAAAAGAGGAGCGTTATGCTGACACTGCAATTCGTTTTTTTACAAATCATCGTTTTTTCCGTTCTCGTGTTCTTCCTTAAAAAGATGCTTTCCGGGGATACGGAAACGAACGTTAAAAGATTAAGCGCTGTCTATGAAGAGCTTGTAAAAAAACAAAGGGAACTTCTAGAGAAGAATGAGATGGCGGAAAAAGAATATCAGGCTAAAAAAGAAGAAGCGGCCCTTATTGCAGACAAACTTTCTAACCAGGCCCTCGACAAGGTCCGGAAAAAGGAAGAAGAACTCTTAAAAAAAGCCAGGGCTGAGGCGGAAGAGATCATTGCGAAGGCTTTCGGCTCACGCGATCAGCTGGGGCATGAGATCCGGGCTGATGTCAGCAAGCAGGTGGTTGAGTTTATGGCCGAAATGTTGAAAAAAATCTTTTCGCTTGATACGACTCTGCTGGTTCATGGCCAATTCATCAAAGATTTTATCAAAGAACTCCAGGGCGCGGATTTTAGTTCGGTGGATGCCAAGGAGCATCAACCGGTGATCCGTTCGGCTTTCCCTTTAACAGAAGAAGAAAAAATCGGATTTCAGAAGATTCTTGGGGAAAAACTTGATCTGCCAGAACTCAAGATCGAAGAGGCTGTGGATGGGCTCTTGATCGCTGGGGTGGTGCTTCAGATCGGGACGCTGCTCTTGGATGGGAGTTTCGCCAATTCGGTCAACGAGTCTGCTGTGAAAATGAAGGAAAAATTCGAGTACCAGGGTTGAAGGGGCGTAGCTCATGAGCAAGGTTACGCGGATTAAGGGTGATCTGGACGACGTTGACACTCTTTTGGAAATCATTTCCGTGATCAAGGATGTCGCCACAAGCCGGTTTTTTGCCTTTTCGGCGAAAAAGAAAAATCTTCAAAGGTTCTTTGATGCGTTTTTAAAGTTTTTGGAGGTTGTAAAAAATATCGATACCACTTCGCCGCTCCTTAGAAATGAGAACCCGGGGGTGGACATCGTGGTGATTGCGTCCGACCAATCTTTTATGTCGCAAATGAATTCTAAGGTCGCGTCGATCGCGCGGCAGCAATATATCAAATATCCGGGCTCGAGCGTGATTTGCCTGGGAAAGCGTTGTGCCGCTAATTTGAGTCTGATGGGGGTCGAGAGGATTGTGAAGGTCCTCACGCTGGGAGAGTTCCCGAACCGTTTTGACCTTGCACACTTTCTTCGGGATTATCTTACGGATCGGATTCTGAAGGGGCTCGCGGGGAAAGCGATACTGGTCCACTTGTGGGCCAAGTCCTTTGCGGTCATTAAGCCGCGTATCTTGACACTCTTGCCGGCTGGGGAGCTGGTGAGGACCAAAGGTGGCGATATTACACGCGATGAGGAGGAAGCGGAAAAAAAGCTAGTCGCAGATAAATTCGACGTTATTTTGGAAACATCGGCGGATTCGATCATGAAAGCGATCGCAGGTATTTGGATTTATTGCCGGCTTTATGAGATCGTCGACGATATCCCGCTTACGGAAGCGGCCATTCAGTCGCAACAGCTTGAATCCGCCCTGGAATATTTGGGGACAGAACGGAGAAGTCTTCTGGTTGCTTTTCGAAAAGGTTCTCGGGAAGAATTGAATCAGGCCGTGCGTGAAGTGTTCACGGCGGCGAGTTTTGCATCTTCAAGGAAAAAACATTGATGGACAATGAAATAATAAACACAGAAAAGAAACCGGCGGTAGTCGCGCCAGGCGAAGGCGTTCAAGGGCGAGTCATCGGTGTCCGCGGGCCTGTGGTTGATGTCACCTTTGAGAAGATCAGCGATCTACCGGCTCTCTTTGATGTCTTGATCGGGCATGCTTTTGACAAGCGGAAGGTCGTTATGGAGGTGGCGGAACATCTCAGCAAAAACGATGTCCGCTGCATTTCCCTTTCGGAGACTTTGAACTTGCAGCTCAATTCCAAGGTAATTAATACGAAGAAGCCTGTGACGATCCGCACCGGAGACGAACTTTTTGGAAGGATCATCAATGTGTTCGGCGATCCGATCGATCAGCTGGGAGCTTTTACCGGGAAGGATTTTAAACCGATCCGGCGGCCGCCGCGCGAAGAACAGTTTAATTTAAAAAGCAAATTCAGCATCAAGCCCGAATTTCTTGAGACCGGGATCAAATACATCGATCTTCTTTTCCCCCTCTGCAAGGGAAGTAAGCTGGGGATCTTGGGCGGTGCAGGTTGTGGCAAGAGCGTTGTCATTCTTGAACTGATCAATAATATCGTTAAAAAGCACAGCGGCGTTTGTATTTTTACGGGTATTGGAGAGCGTATCCGTGAAGGTTATGATCTCTTTATGGATCTGAAAGAGAATAATCTTTTGCCAAAGATCAAGCTTGTGTTCGGCCAGATGAATGAGCCGCCCGGGGCCCGGTATGAGTGCGTGAATACCGGGATCACGCTCGCGGAGGATCTTGCCGAACAGAATAAAGACGTCCTGCTTTTTATGGATAATGTATTTCGGTTTATTCAGGGAGGACAGGAGATCTCGGCGCTTTTGGGGCGTGTCCCCGGAGAAGCAGGCTACCAGCCGACGCTGCAATCCGAGGTCAATGCGGTTCAAGAGAGGATCCGCTCAATCCCCGGACGCGGCTCGATCACATCCCTTCAAGCCGTCTACGTACCCTCCGACGATATGACCGATCCGGCGGTCGTAGCCATTTTTAGCTGTTTAGATGGAGCTTTGTCGCTCTCACGTGATCTGGCCCAGAAAGGCTTTTATCCCGCGATTGATCCGTTGAAGAGCGGTTGTGCGAACTTGGATCCGCGAATTGTTGGACAAAAACCATTCAACCTTAGCCAAAAACTGCTCGCGCTTTTTGCGAAGCACAATTCTTTGAAGCGCATCGCTCAGGTGGTGGGTGTTGAAGAGCTTCCGAAAGAAGATCAGATCGATTATAAACGGGCTGAAAAACTTCTCAATTTTATGACGCAGCCTTTTACGGTCGCCGAAGCTTTTACGGGGAAAAAAGGAGAATTCGTACAGGTGGCTGATGCCGTGGATGATTGTGAGGCGATCGTGAGCGGGGTTTTTGACAAGCTCTCAGCCAGCGATTTTTATCTTCTCGGAAGAACTCCGAAAAAGAAAAGCCGGGGGAGCTTGTGAAGATAGCGCCGGATAAGACATCTTTTAAAGCCCTCCTTTCGGCGGGGGTGGTCCCGAAAGAAGCGCTCGAAAAAGCTTTTAGGGAGGCTGAACAGAACTCCAGCTCATTTTTAAAGGTGGTGGTCGAATCAGGACTTCTTAAGGAGGAAGAGGTTCTCGAGGTTTTCTCCAAGAGCACGGGTCGGCCGGTGGTCAATCTCAAAACCACGCCCCCCGATCCGGCGGTTTTCCAGCAGGTTCCCGTAAAATTCGCCTCTTATTATAAGTTTTTTCCGATACGTCAGAAAAGTGGAAAAGTCTTGATCGCGGTTCCCAGAATTCCTGACATTCATACCCTCGATGAAATGAGATTCGCTCTGGGGGTCGATATCGAGCTCTGTTTTGCTTTAGAGCAGGATATCGAAGAAATGCTCATGAAGCATTACGGCCTTGCCGCGGAAACCGTGGACAAGATCCTTGCCGGAACGCCTGCCAGCGAACGGCCTATGGCGATGGCTCCGGCTCAGGAAGTGGAAGATATCGAAAAACTTGCTTCCACGGCCTCGGTTTCTCATGTGGTGAACCAGATCATTCTGGATGCCTATAAGAAACGTGCGAGTGACATTCATCTGGAGCCTTTGACCTCCGGGATCCGTTTACGGTACCGGATCGACGGGATCTTGCAGCAGGCGCCCGTGCCGCGTGAAATGAAGGACTTTTTTTCGCCGATGCTTTCCCGTATCAAAATTATGACCAATCTGAACGTTGCAGAAAAAAGACTTCCTCAGGACGGAAAAATGAGAGTGAAAACTCAGGACGAGACCCTCGATCTGCGTGTCTCATTTATCCCGACGGCTCACGGAGAAAGTTTGGTGATAAGGATCCTGCCGGGCAAGAATGTTTTCAAGCTTGAGAAGTTAGGCTTTAACCCGAAGCAGCAGGCGATCTTCGAAGAGCTTCTCACTCGATCCAACGGAATTGTTTTTGTGACAGGACCGACCGGGAGTGGGAAGAGCACCACTCTTTATGCAGCTTTGAACCGTTTGAATATCCCTTCCCGGAAGATCATTACGATCGAGGATCCGGTGGAATATGAAATGGAGGGGATTAGCCAGATCCATGTGAATCCCGAGATCGGGCTGACGTTTTCGAACGGGCTGAGGAGCATGCTGCGCCAAGATCCCGATGTGATGATGGTGGGAGAGGTCCGGGATTTGGAAACTGCCGAGATCGCCATCCAGTCGGCGTTGACAGGGCACCTGATCTTGTCAACCTTGCACACAAACGATGCGGCGAGCGGCGTGACAAGGCTTTTGGATATTGGCGTAGAACCGTATTTGATCGCTTCGAGCGTGGTGGCTTTTATGGCGCAGAGACTGGTTCGCGTGATCTGTCCAGAGTGCAAAGAAGAAAATATCCATGCTTCTCCGGAGATCAGGATCCTGATCGAGAAAGAAAGCGGGATTTCTCAAAAGGAGATCCGAGTTTATCACGGACATGGTTGTGATCAGTGCAATGGAACGGGGTATCGGGGGAGGGTTGCCATCCAGGAGCTTATCATTCTCACCGAACCTCTCCGGAAGTTGATCATGGCGCGTGCGACCGCGGAAACGCTCAAGGCGCAAGCGGTGAAACAGGGGATGGTAACGCTTCGTAGGGATGGTTGGGACAAGGTGCTTTCCGGGGTCACGACGCCTGAAGAAATATTGGAAGTCACGGAGCATGAGGAGTTCTCTTCTCCAAAGGTATCTTTTAGGGAGGTGGTCGCGGAAACGCCAGCACCTTTAAAGCCGATCGCTGTGGAAAAAGAGGCTATCCCTGAGAAAAAACCTGAGGTGATGAGCGTTGCTAAAAAAATCGAGCAAAGGGCAGAGACCCCTGTGCCCGAAGGTGCAAACCCCTCCGAGGGGATGGCGTCTTCGGACCGTGATTTTGTGAATTTACGTAAATACAAGAGGATCCGGTTTGAGGCGCCTGTTTTTTTTCGGGTCGTCGAGAGCCATGGTAAGTCGCCCGTGGTTCAAAAATACAAGGAGAAGCTTGCGGAAGTCGAGTTGGAAGGTTCGACAGAGAATCTGAGTGCCGGCGGGATTCGTTTAAAGATTCTGGATCAGACGTTGCCTTCTGGCGCTGTTCCGGGAGCAGTGCTTACGGTCGGAGATGTTCTGGAGGCGGGGAGTGTTTTGTGCCTTAAAATCAATCTTTCGGACGGAGAGAAATCTGTGGAATGTATGGCCAAGGCTCTTCGGGTCATTCGTTCGGGGCTCCAAGGGGAACAACTCGCCGTCGCGACTTTATTCTTAGTTATTAACAGTGTCGATCGAAAACGCCTCGAAAAATTCTGTCAAACCCATCAGGGATCCGAATGAAACGGTTTAAATACGAAGCGAAAAAAGGAAAAGAACTCATCAAGGGGATCCTGTCCGCCGATTCCCAAGCGGCGGCTCTTGATAAGATCAATGAAATGGGACTTCTCCCGGTGCAGGTTTTTGAGGAGGGAGTGCGAGGGGGCGCGAACCTCTTTGGGCGTGGGGTTCGAAACCGCTCTCTCACCGTTTTTTATCAGCAACTCGGACGCCTTGCTCGTTCCGGGATCCCGTTGCTCGCGGCCCTCACCGTGACGGCCGAGCAGACCGAAGACAGAAAACTCCAGTCAATCAGTGAAACGGTCAAAGAGGAGGTCCGACACGGAAAATCTTTTGCGGCCGCATTGGCCGAACATGCGCCTGTGTTTGATTCTTTCGCTATTGCGATGGTCGAACTCGGTGAAAATACGGGGCATCTGGATGATGCTTTGACGCGTTTAGCGGATTGCCACGAGCGGCGTTCCTCTGTCCTCCAAAAAGTGCGCAATGCCTTGGTCTATCCGGCCCTCGTGGCTTCCCTGGGTCTTTTTGCGGTTATTTTCCTTTTGACTTATGTCGTCCCTCAATTCTCGAAACTTTTCGAGGAGTTTGGACAGGAGCTGCCCTGGCTGACCCGAGTGCTGCTTGGCATCAGCGGCTGGATCCAGCACTACGGGTTGATGACGCTTTTGGCTATGGGAGTTCTCGGGATCATTTTTCACAGCCGTTTTAAAAGCGCGTCACAAAAAGTGGGCCTGGATCGTTGGAAAATGAGCCTTCCTCTTGTCGGAAAGATGATTTTTATGGCGCAATTTGCCGCCTTTGCGCGCTCTATGGAAATGCTCTTGAAGGGAGGGATCCCGCTTCTTAAGGCGCTCAAGATCGCAGTGCCCGTGGTTTCCAATGGAGCTATGAAAGAGGATCTTTCAGGAGCGATGCGAAGGGTGGAGCAAGGTTCCGCGCTAAGCGGCGCTTTAAAACACTCAGGCAAGTTCCAGCTTTTTGCGGTTCATCTTCTTTTGATCGGAGAAGAAACAGGCCGTCTTGAGGAATCGTTTAATGATATTGCCGACTGGTATGATCAACGCGTCGATGAAGCGACGCGGCTCATGACCCAGTTGGTAGAACCCATCACCCTTTTGGGGGTAGGTCTTTTTTTAGGGTTGATCGCAATGGCGATCTTACTTCCTGTTTTCAGCATTGATGCGATCGTTTTTAACCAGTGAGGTTTCTATGAGAAAAAATAAAGTGACTCTTGGGCAACGTGGGTTTTCACTGATCGAGATCATTTTGGTGGTGATCATCATGGCGACGCTTACGGCGATGGTCGTTCCTCATTTGTCGGGGCGTTCGGAACAAGCCCGTCAGGCCGCGGCGAAGGCGGATATCGAGGTCAATATCCCAACCGCTCTGAAACTTTACGAGCTCGACAATGGTTTTCTTCCGGTCACCACTCAGGGGCTCAATGCATTACTCCAAAAGCCAACTACGACTCCCATCCCTGAAAATTGGAATGGACCTTATATCGAAAAACAGCCCCTAGATCCATGGAAACACCCCTACCAGTATCAATCTCCGGGAACGCACCGCCCGCATGATTACGATCTATGGTCCTTTGGGAAGGACCCGAAACCTGAATCCACCAAAGATGATATCGTCAATTGGGGAGTGGAGCCTGCCAAGTAGCATGGAGCCGTTTTTCTTGAGCCACTTTTTTTCACGAATGTTCCGGACCGGCCGCAAGAAGGGGTTCACGCTCATCGAAGTGATTCTTAGCGTCGTGATCCTCACAGTAGGTGTGATCTCAGTTCAAAAAATCTTTATTGGATCTTTATCGGCGCTGAGCATTATTGAAAACTGGGATCAAGCGGAATGGCTTCTCCAGGGGAAAATATGGGAGGTCGAACGAAAGATCCGAGAAAAGCCGAAGGGTTTTCAACCGACGCAAAGGCATGAGACTCTGTTGGGAAAGAACAGGACTTATCAATACGATTTGAATATCCGATCGATCAGCCCCGGCAACAATTTAATGGAAGCTGCAGCCGAAATATCTTGGGAGAACAGGGGAATCCGACGATCGATATCCCGGGTTTTTTACCTACTGGTGCCTTATGAAGCTTGGAAAACGACAAGGGTTTAGCCTGATTGAAATGATCGTGGTGCTTGTGATCACCGCGATCCTTTCTGGCGCGATCTACACGACCTTTTCTCAGGGGCTTCGTCTTTGGAGCCGTGGTTCAAAGGATCGATCGGAGTGGAGGATCCATCTCTTTCTAGAGAAATTTACGGCCGAATTAAGAAACTCGTTCATGGACCCAAAATGGAGTTTCCAAGGAAATAAAAATGCGCTGATGCTTGCGACCGTTGCTCATGAGGGAGCCTCCCAAGATAAGCCGGCATATCTCAGGTACCGATACGATTCCAAGACGAAGAGTCTGGATTTCCAGCAGAGCAGTTTTGAGGAAGCTTTTTCGGCCAAGCCCGGTCCCGGGTTATTTAGGCCCGCTTTGGAAAAAGTTCAAGGCTTCGAACTGGAATATTACGCATATGATCCGAGCTCTAAAGGCTACCGATGGTATCCGATATGGAATAGAAATTGTTTTCCGGAGACAGTTAAGGTTACAATTGAGTCTGAAGGAGGCGAGAGCCAAAAAATGATCAGCATGATTGATTTCCCCGTGGGGGTGGCATGTCCCTCCTAGAGAAAAAAGGTCTCACATCGAGCAAGGCTAAAGGTCCGAATGCTTTTGAGCGGTTCATGCCGGTTCCGGTGACACTTGTGGTGTCCCTAGGCGTGGAATATCTCAAGATCGGATGCGGCCGGATGAGCCAAGGCAAATTCATGATCGAAGGGGTTGCAGCTGAGAAGATCGAGAATAAAAGCGATTCCGATATTGCGTTGATCCTTGCGTCTTACTGCGAACAGCAAAAGATCACTCCTTCGCAAGGTTTATGTGTTATTTCTCCGAAACAATACATCTTTAAGAATATTGATATCCCTTCCACGGAAAAAGAAGAGATCGCGAAGATCATCGATCTTCAGGCCGGGCGATTTACTCCCTACATGCGTGATGAGATCGTGATTGATTTTCTGTGTTTGGAGGCCCCTGCGCAGCACTATACCAGTGTTCTTCTTTTTATTGTGAACCGAAAAATCGGCGAACGTTTTCCTTCCATTTTTGAACAGGCGGGCCTGAGCCTTGACCGGGTCATTGTCGCATCTGAATGTATGGCAAGGACTTACGTCAATTCTCTGAGAGGGGTGACGCTTCAAGGAGCCCTGGGAGGGTTGCATGTCAGCGAAGAATATTCCGAATTGACCGTGATGGAAGGAGAGCAAATCGTTTTTGTTCGTAATATTCCGGTGGGCGCCGAGGCTCTGCGCAGCAATCCTCAACAGGCTAAAGAAGATTTTATCGGGGAGTTGAACAAATCCATAGGGGCTTATGCGGATCAAGGGGTCGGACGGCCGATTCAGTTGATCTCCGCGACGGGGCTTCTAGAAGAGTTGCCTGCTTTGGGGGATGACCTGAAGCGTTCGGGCAGTTCGCACGCAAAAGAAATCGAAGTGGTTTCTTTCGACTACAGGGATTATTTCTATGTAGGCGAATCCGCGATGCGTGTCGTGAATCAAGAGAGCAAAACATCCTTTTTCGAGCTTTTTTCGGTTTTGGCTTATGAGAGCCATGCGAAGATCAACCTTCTTTTGCGCGAAGTTAAGATCAAAAGGCAGGTGAGAGAAGGAGGCCGGGATATCCTGAGCCTTGGGATCCTCATTATGGCGGTCTTTTTCTTAACCACGCTGATCATGGGGAGTAATATCTATTTTAAGAAGTTGGTCAATCAAAAGCTTGAAGTAGCAAGCCGTCAATATGGCGAAGAAGCGAAAAAATTGGAATCCGTTTCTACAAAGAACCGGATCGTCAAAAAGCTTCTCGAAAGCCGCGGCAAAGAGCTTCAAGTCCTCAAGATCATCAATGGTTTTGTCGGGGACGATCTCTATTTTTCCCTGGTGAATTATGATAACGATGGGCATGTCTCCCTGACCGGGACGGCGGGTTCCATGTCGCGCGTTTTTTCTTTCGTCACACAATTAAGGGATTCAAACCATTTTTCATCCGTCGAGACCAAAGAGACGAAATCACGCAAAGAAGGAAAGCAGGATGTCGCCGATTTTGTGATCGAGTGCATTCTAGCGCCGGGGTTTTAAATGAAATTTAATTTAGAAGAATTTTCTGCGGGTCTCACGGGTACGAGAAAAGCACTGTTCATCATAGCGGTCGTGTGCGTGACCCTCACCTTGATGGATAGTCTTATGGTCGGCCCATTTCTTACGCAGGAAGAATATGTGAATGCAGAAAAAAAGGCTCAGAAGGAAAATATCAAGCGCAGCAAACGCATCATTTCTTTTCGGGACCGGATCCTGGAGGAATATGCTCAATACAGCGTTTATCTGGATAGCGGCGAGATGACCCAGGAGGGGATCATCGCGGCCCTTCTTAAAAAAATCGAATCTTTGGCAAAACAACAAACGGTGACGATCACGAGTGTCCGTCCGGGGGACGTGGAAGAGAAGCCGAGTTATTCCATTTATAAGACGAGCGTTGACTGCGAGGGGCTGCTTACGAATATTCTTTCCTTTATTAATTTACTGGAACAATCCGATTATCTTTTTCAGGTTCAGCGATATTCCATGGGGTCAAAGTCAAAAGGTTCCGATATCGTCAAATGCACGCTTGATATTTCACGAACCTTGATCGCGGCAGAAAGTGTCAGCGGTCTCCAAGGGTCCTCGAAGGAGTCCTAAAGTGAAATGGGCCGCGTGGCTTCTTCTGCTGATCTTTCCCTTGAGCGGTCTGGTCTTTGCTCAAGACGAAATGAATGATTACCAAAAGGCAGTGAAGTTTTTCCAGGAGGAGCAGTACAACGAATCAATCGAAGTGTTGCAAAGGATCCTCCGAAGTGACCCGAACCAGGCTCCGGTCTACAATCTTCTCGGGCTGATCTATCTGAGACAGGGGGAATCGGTCCAGAGCGCGATCGGTTCCTTCGAGCAGGCGATCCGGACCGATCCAAACTATGCAGAAGCTTACTTTAATTTAGCATCCACGTATGCAGGCCCTGGCAACCAGCCTGAACGGGCTGCCGAAAATTTTAAGAAGACTCTGGAGGTCGATCCGAATTACATCAAAGCGCATTTTGGCCTTGGGTGGTTCACCCTTACCGAGAAACAAGATCCCATCGAAGCGGCCAAGCATTTTCAAAAGGCGATCGAATCTTTCCCTGACTTTGCCGAGGCTTATTACGGCCTCGGGTTGTCCTATGTGCAAATGGGAAAAGCACCGATGGCGCTTGAAACTGTCTCCCAGCTACGAAACATGGGTCGTGAAGATCTGGCTTCTTACCTGGAGACCGCCGTTCGAGGGGAAGCGGTCGATGGGAATTTCTCCGGTGACACCGGAACGTCGCCCAGTCAGAGCGATCAGGGCCCTGCGCGAGAAATGACTGTGGCTCAAGGAGCGGGGCAAGCACTTATGAACGAAGACTTTTCGCTCCTTGACTCCGACCGGAAATAGCCCGCTTTTCCACGCCCTCTCAAGCATGGTTCAACGTTCAGCTACGGCTTAGATCTTTTTCTCACTCTCTTTTTCGAGTTTTTTAAGGCGGTAGTCCAGTTTTGCGATCGCCTGAGCTAATGTTTCCGAGCGACTGTTCTGCTCATTGATGTGAAGGGTGAGAAGAAGCGAGAAAAGGATCACGAAGATCAACAGGAGAAAAAAGACGAAGTTGCTGGGCAATGCAAAACCGGCCCATTTTGAGATGGTCTGCAACCAAGCCTCCTGGATCGTAAAAAGAAGCGTGAGGGACGTTGAAAGAAGCCACGCTAGGGCATATTTAAAGGACATTTTCTGACGGCGGATCAGGTTGATCACGAAAAAAAGGATAAGGGAGGTCATGACGAGGGCGAATGTTCTGGCTTGCATAAAAAGCCTCCTAGGATTTTTTCTTTAGCAGGTCAATGAGAAGTGCGAACGTGACTTTGATCATGTAGTAGAGCGTTGCGAGAGAGCGGATCGAGGAGCGGCCGCTCTGTCTTTCGCGCATTTGAACCGGAATTTCTCCGATCTTTGCGCCATGGCGTTTTGCGATCTTGATCGCTTCCGGTTCCGGAAAATCGATAGGGTAGAAGTCCGAAAAAACCCTGATCAGTTTCTTGCCCGTCGCACGGAAGCCGGAAGTAGGATCGGTCAGATAAAGACCGGTGAGGAGTTCCAGGAGACGGCAAAAAAAACGGATCCCTGTCCGTCGGGCGAATGTGGATTGAAAAGCGCCGGGAGGATTCTCCAGAAAACGGCTCCCGATGCATAGATCGAGTTTTCCTTCTAGGATGGGTTTTACAAGATCACGGATATAAAGGGGATCATGCTGGCCATCGCCATCGACCTGGATCGCGATGTCATAATTTCCGTCACAAGCGACCTGAAATCCTGTTTGTACGGCGCCCCCAATGCCGAGATTGAAGGGGAGGGTTGCCACAAAAGCTCCGGTCTTTAAGGCGTTTTCTTCAGTGAGGTCCTGCGAGCCATCATTGATGACGATCCTATCCGCTTGAGGAAAGGCTGTTTGGATCTCGTCAAGAAGTCTGGCGATGGCTCCAGCTTCATTAAAGGCAGGGATGATGATTAAAATTTTAGGGTTCATAGAGGATCGATTTTAGTCTATTATGCTCTAGACCTTTTGGAACTCAAGGATTTTTAACGAAAGTAGCTTGATGCCATGCAGACCCATAAACGTTTTCTTTCTCTTCTGAAATGGGCGTTTGTTTTTTTTGCCGTTGCTTTTATGGCGATCTATTTTCGAACCTATGCACTTCACGGAGGTCTCTCCCTTTCCTTTCGTTCTCCGGGATCGATCGCCCGTGATGTTGTGGACCAGGCCATGAGAGCGCAGGTGGAAAAGGCGCTTGCAAAGAATCTTCCCCAAGTTCCGGGCCCCGAAAGAGATCATCTCGTCGCTCTCCAGGTCGAGCGATTGAAAAAAGAAGACAGTGCTCAATACAAGCAAGCCGTTCAGAACGTGGCAGCAGGCATCGAAAGAACGCGCCATGCCCGGCAACCTTATCTGCTTGAAGCGGATCCTTATCACTTTTTCTCTCAAACCGAGCATCTCTTGGCGACGGGACGCATCGCGGATGTTACGAGGGGAGGCCAATATTTCCAACCGCTTATGCGGGCGCCCCATGGTCATTGGGAGCCATGCTTGCTGCATC
>JBAXGK010000036.1:0-12785 GCA_037139435.1 Candidatus Omnitrophota bacterium
CAAGAGCGTTCTTGCAATCCAACATCCCCGCCCCGGTCAATTCCCGGAGCTTGGTCAAATCGGCGCTGCTGAACTTCACTTCTTTAGTCGTCATGAGTTCTTGTCCTTTTATATTTTAGAATTATCAAAAATACACACCAGGTCCGGCACTTGCACCAGAGTGCAAGCATCTCCTCGTGGCGGTTCATGGAAACCGCCTACGGTGAGATTAAATTTCGCCGTCTTTTTTCTTGGTGGGCTTCTTGGACTTCTGCTTTACTTCTTCGGTCACCGCCACACCGGCCAGGATCTTCGGATCAAGTTTCTCCGCAATCATATCCTCATCGAGAGCCGCCTCAGTATCCACGGCTTCGTCCGCGGCAAGCTCTGCCTGAATAGCGTCCGCTTTATCCTGAGCGACCTTCTGGAATTCCTTACGGCCTTCCATAAGCGCCGCTGAGACTGATTCGCAGAAAAGCTTCACGGCCTTGATCGCGTCGTCATTTCCAGGCAAAGGATATTCGATGTTGTCCGGATTACCGTTCGTATCCAGCACGGCCACAACCGGGACCCCAAGCTTTTGGGCTTCCGCGATCGAGATCTTCTCAAGTTCCGCGTCGATCACAAAAACAGCTCCCGGGACCTTCCGCATCTCGCGGATCCCTGATAGATTCTTGATGAGCTTTTCGCGTTCTTTCTTGAGAGAACCAATCTCTTTTTTCGTGATGAACTGAAAGCTTCCGTCCTGTTCCATCTTATCGATCGCATCAAGTTTCTTGATCGACTTGCGGATCGTCTCGAAATTGGTCAGCATCCCGCCCAGCCAGCGCTGGTTTACATAAGGCATCCCGCATGCTGCCGCGGCTTCTTTGAGAGGGATTTGCGCTTGTTTTTTGGTACCGACAAAAAGGACATCTTTCCCTTCAGCGGCGACCTGTTTAAGGAATAGGAGGGCTTTCTCGAGACACCCGAGGGTCAACTCAAGATTGATAATATAAATTCCGTTACGTTCCCCAAAGATGTATTTTTTCATCTTGGGATTCCAACGCGATGTTTGATGTCCGAAATGGACGCCGGCTTCAAGTAACTGCTTAATAGTGATCTGTGACAAAACTTCCTCCGTGTGTGTTCTGAAAAACATAACGGGAGCATCAAATTGAGCACCGGGAAATTCCGGAGGGATCAGTATTGTCACCCTCCCTTTCCCTTCGGCTCGGAGGGCCCGTTATCTTCCAACCTGCGGACAAAACGACGCGGCTTAAAGCGGCTTGAAGAACTCCAAGTGCTGATGGCCTCTATACTGCGCCCCATTAATCTTACGGGTTCGCAGTATTGTACCGCTACCCTTTAAAGTTAATGGAGAGCGTTCCTAAAGTTGGAGCGTCATTATACCCAAAAAGCTTTGGGCGACAAGTTTTTTTTCAGGCCACAAACTTCAGCCTGAAGACTACCGAAAAAAGCTACCGCAAAGCAGTTCTGTCCGTGGTCTGTCGTCTGTCCTGACCTTTATTTTCTTTTAATGGATGGGCATTGGGACTGCTGTCTATCGGGGTGGCTGGGTCAGATTCTCAGGAGAGAGGATTCGGGCAAGCTCTTTTTCGCTCATAACTCCTTTGGCGAGAACGACTTGGCACAAGGTTCGCTTCGTCTTGGTTGCCTCTTTGACACACTCCGCGGCCTTGGTATACCCCATGTAAGGATTCAGCGCCGCGGCGATCCCGAAGCTATTTTCCGCGTAATACCGGCATTTTTCACGATCAGCCTGAATGCCTTCGACGCACCGGGTCCTCAGGATTATGAGAGTATTCTTAAGAATCTCAAAAGATTGCAGGAGATTATGGATGATCACAGGCCGCATGACGTTCAGCTCGCACTCCCCGCTCGCCGCCGCGAACGCGATCGCCGTATCATTCCCGATCACTTGAAAACCGACTTGGACCGTTACTTCTGGGATCACTGGATTAATTTTCCCGGGCATGATCGAAGACCCAGGCTGAAGCGCCGGCAAACGGATCTCGCCGAACCCTGTGTTCGGGCCCGAACTCAAAAGGCGGAGATCGTTCGCGATCTGGATCATCGAAAGAGAATAATCCCGAAGAGCGCCGGAAACGGCCGCGAAATCCGCGTCATTTTGCATCACCGCAAAAAGATTCCGTGCGCCTTTGACCGGAAACCCCGTCAGTTTCTTTAAATTCCCAACAACAGCTTTCGTATATCGAAGCGAAGTATTCAATCCCGTCCCAACCGCTGACCCGCCGATCCCAAGTTCCAAAAGACCCTGCGTCAAAAGTTCCAGGCGCTCTCTTCCCCTTTGAAGCTGGACGGACCAGCCCGCAAATTCCTGGCCCAGCGTGACCGGCGCGGCATCCTGAAGATGGGTACGCCCGGCCTTGACGATAGTGCGAAATTCCCTGGCTTTTTTCATGAGCGCCTTTTCAAGCGCTTGGGAAGCAACACGGAATTCTTTCGAAAGCTTAAGAGCTGCGAGACGGAGTGCCGTGGGGATCACATCATTGGTGGATTGCCCCATATTGACGTGGTCGTGAGAATGAAGATACGAATGGTCGCCTCTTTTCCGGCCCAGAATCTCCAGAGCACGGTTCGTGATAACCTCGTTCGCATTCATATGGATCGAAACGCCGGCGCCCGACTGTAAGGCATCCGTTACGAATTGACTGTTATGAATACCTGACATTACTTCGTCACAAGCTTTGACAACGGCCCCTGCCCGCCTGCGGTCCAAACGCCCATGCGAACGGTTCGAGAGAGCGCACGCTTTTTTGATCACGGCCAGCGCCCAAATAAAACAGGGGTGAAACCCTAAGCCCGAGACCGGAAAATTCTCAACCGCCCGCACCGTTTCTATGCCGTAATAAGCAGCTGCGGGGACAAGTCTTTCGCCAAGGGAATCCTTCTCGATACGCGTCTTCTGATTTCTCATAATGAAGCTCCTGTTTCAATGTCCTTTTCACAATAATGCTGACCGATCGCAAGTGCGACTGCGTCAGGCGTGCAAAGCACTGTCTTAATCTCCGAGACCCTTGCGAGCTCTGCAATCTCGAGGCAAGGCAAAACCGCGCACGGATCGCTGATCCCGACAACCAGGATACCGTCCCGCATCTCGATCGGTACAAATCCGTATTTAACCGCAACGCTCTTGGGAACCCGTTCAACCGCACAAGGATCGATGAACACATGCGCCAGATCCACAAAGGGTATTGCATGTCGTTCCGCCAGCGCTTTAAAGAGCAGAAATCTCGGAATGCAATGCTTTCGGACCAACACTTCCCCCACAAACTCATGGGTCCGCTTCTGCTCAGCCAACGCGTCTTCGAGTTGTTTCCAATCGATCAGTTTTTTCTGGATCAGAATCTCGCCAATATGCCACGGCTTCACCCCGTTCATCAAGAGGGCCTGTTGCAAGAGATCATGCCGCACGCGCAAGATGAAGATTCTCAAAGATCTGACGTGTCCCGAGTGATTGATTCAAGGTGTAAAAATGGAGGCCCGGGGCACCCCCTCGAAGGAGCTCTTCGCATTGGCGTGTGGCATACTCGATCCCGAATTTCATGATCGACGCCTGATCCTCCCCGAAACGAGCGATCGCGTCATGGATCTCCTTGGGGATCTCGGCTCCGCACATCCGTGAGAATTTCTCGATCTGGGGCCCGTGTGTGACCGGCATGATCCCGGGGACGATCGGAACCGTGATGCCGAGCTTGCGAACGCGCTTCACAAAATCAAAGTAGTGACGATTCTCAAAAAAAAGCTGCGTCACCACAGCATCTGCGCCTTCGTCGACTTTCCGCTTGAGATGTTCGAGATCTTTAGCCTTGTCCTTACATTCCGGATGACCTTCCGGATAACCCGCCACACTGAGATCGAACGCTTGGCCAAGCCGGGGATGCTGACGGATGAACCGTACGAGCTCTGCCGCGTAGTGAAAACCGTCCGGCGGGGCTTCAAATTGCGTCTCGCCCTGCGGCGGATCGCCCCGTAGCGCTACGATATTTTCGATGCCCTTGTCGTGAAGCGTCGTGAGAATACGCTCAATTTCTCCACGGCTATGGGCCACACAAGTCAGATGTGCCGCGACTTCGAGACCGATCGTGTGTTTGATCTCTTCCACGAGCCGCAGCGTATTCGCCTGAGTATTCCCCATCGCCCCATAGGTCACCGACACAAACGAGGGCGCGAGCTTTTTTAAGTCCGCCACCGTCTGAAAAAGCTTCGTTTCTCCTTCCGCCGTTTTGGGCGGAAAGAACTCGAAAGAGATCGTGTGTTTTTGTTTTTTGTAATATTCAGATATTTTCATAATGTATTTTCTAGATTCTACCTTACAAGGCTCGATATTCTCAGAAAATTCTTAAAAAGATCCTCGGAACTTTGTTCGAGTTCCCCGCGCACCTCCAAGAAATCCCGGTGAAGCTCCCCAATATTCATTTTATGAAGGTCTCCATCCGCGGCAAGCCAATCCTCGAACATCTGTTCGCTGAGCTCCACATGCCCCTGGATGCCATAGACGCGTTCCTGAATTTTTACGATCTGATTATTACAAAATTTCCCCTGGGCAAGACACGTCATGGAAAGAGTAAGACCCACTGTTTCACCGTGCAACTGGAAAACCTTACAAACGTCGGGGATCCCCTCAAGCAACGGGTCGTTTTGTCCTTCCGCCGTTTTTGCCATCTCGAACCATCCGCCGCTCGGATCCCGAAACCCGATCTCTTTGACCGGATTTTTAAAAACAGTTCCCCCAGCAGCTTTCACGAGAAGCTGCAATCCGAGACAAACCCCCAAACACGGGATCCCCTCACGCAGGCATTTCTGAAGAGCCTCAAGCTCGCTCAAGATCTTGGGGGTCGTGTCATTGGCACTGTCCGGGCCGCCCAAGATCACCACAGCCTGACCCGCGTGCACCTCCGGGAACAAATCACCCTTATGAAGATCCATGATCTCGTAGGGGATTTTTTCTTTTGACGCAAACGAAGAAAGCAATCCTGCTGCTTCGTGGGTCATATTTTTGATAAACCAAACCTTAGCGGTCATGTTTGCCGGAGGGTTGAAGGGGCGCTACGATTTTTTATCCAAAACCTCTTTGACCTTTGAGAGAAGCTGCTCCGAAGAGTACGGTTTATAGAGGCAGTCTTCCGCTCCTCGCCTCTGAACATCCCCAACTTTCACTTCCTTGACGTTGGCTGTAAACATCAGTACCGGGATAGGCTTCGTGACCGGATTTTTTTTCAAGCAATCAAGGACCTCGCCCCCATCCATCCCCGGCATCACATGATCCAGAAGTATCATATCGGGAAGCTCCTTTATTGCTTTTTCGATCCCCTGTTCGCCCGTGAGCGCTGTCACCACGGCATAGCCATTGATCTTGAGCCGGGTACCAACAACCATAAGGATTTGAGGTTCGTCATCAATAATGAGAATTTTTTTCATTTTACGCCTCTAGCGTTTTTTATGCGTAGATCCTGTCAAGAATTTCTTCCAAGGTTTTCGCTTCTTGGGGAAAACAGACCACGCTGCTGTGGAGCTCAACCCCGGGAGTCATTTGTTCCCGGATCAGATAATCCTCCAGGATCTGAGAAATGCGGCCCAACGCAACGAATGCACTCTCCCGGGGAGTGTCCGGCAAAAGAACCATGATCGCTTTTGTGTCCTTGATCGCAACATCGACGACACGCCGGAGGGCCCCATTAATGATCTTTTCCATTTTAAGGACGATGCTCTCCATTTGTCGCACGCCCAATTTCTTTTCCAAAGCTTCAAAATCCAAGATGTCAAAGATGATGATCGAGAGCGGGCTCCCTTTATCCAAGCAACAGCTCATGCCTTGAGCGATCGCATCTTTAAAGAATTCCCGATGGGTATATTGAGGAAGCAGGAAGGTGGCCGTCGTCCCCTTCGCCGGGACGCTTTCGATCTTGATGCGTCCATGATGAAGCTCAACCAGTTTCCGGCAAATAGAAAGCCCGAGACCGGTCCCCCGGTCCCCCGGCCCTACCTCGCGATCGAATTGGCTGAAATTCTGAAAGGCCATGGGGACATCCTTGGGAGAAATCCCTTTCCCGGTATCCGAGATCTTGCATTCCGCAAAACCTTCCCGGACCCGAAGATGGATCTTAATATGCCCGTGGTCCGTAAACTTCAGCGCATTATTAATCAGATGATTTAAAATCTGAACGATCTTGTCGCGATCGATATAGATCTCGATCGTTTCGGGCAAAAAATCCGTGAAGATCTCCAGATTCTTACGTTTGAAAATGATCTTAAAGTTTTCCACCACTTCCCGGACCACGGCGGCCAGATCACAGAGTCTGCGATGAAGATGGACCTGTCCTGCCTCCAGCCTTGAAACATCCAAAAGTTCCTCGATGATCCGAGCCAAACGATCCGAGTTCTGTAACACCATATCCAAAAGCGCTTTTTGATCGTCCGGCACCGGGCCTAATAGTTCGTCACGAACCTGGGAAACACCCTCGCGAACAACGGTCAGAGGCGTTCTCAATTCGTGGGAAACCGTACTGATGAATTCATCCTTCAAATGTTCATAATGTTTGTGGCGGGTCACATCATGAAAAATACCGGAAAGGGCGTAAGGTTTCCCCCGATGCAGAAGCCGGCTCACCGCGCCCTCCACCTTCAATTCTTTTCCGCTTTTTCCGACAAAGGTCCCCTGGAATTTCCGGGGTTTACCGTCCCTCAGAACCGCGAGAAAAATAGCTTCCGCTTCTTTCTTGTCTTTAGGATGGACGATATGGAAAACCGTTAGCTGGGAGAGATCCTGATCACCGTAGCCAAGGGCGTGAAACCAGGCGGGATTAGCATCCAGGATCGCCCCCTCGACCTTGAACACCTGGATCATATCGCTCGTCATGTTGCAGAAATTATGGCATTTCCGTTCTCCGAACGGCATGCCGCAAGCCCCAAGACGCAGGTGGAAGGGCATCCTCTTTTTCTTGGGTTTCGGCCGTTTCCGGGAGCGTTTTTTCATCGCTAAATTATCGTCCTTTCCGGAGGGACCTACAACGAAAATTTATTCAAAAGATCTAAACGGTCTCGGGTTCGGGAAGCGGAATGATGAATTTAACACCCCTGGCACGAAGGGGCTCGATCTTTGAAATGATCTCCTTGGCGAAGTTCCAAGCGAAGATCAGAACATAATCCGTGGGATGTTCGTTCAGGTGAGCGCTCGTCACGATGGGGATCTTCCGGCCGGGGATCAACCGATCCTGCTTGAGCGGGTTGTCATCAACGATATAATCGATCTCGCGCGGGCCCAGCTCGCAGAAATTGATGATGGTCGATGCCTTGGCGGGCGCGCCATATCCGGAGATCGTCTTCCCCTCTTTTTTGATCGACGCGATCATCCCGTTAAGCTTCTCTTTAAAACCCATCACCCGTGCGGCGAAATCCTGATAGACCTTCGCCTCAAGACAACCTTTTTCCTTTTCTTCATGCAGGAACCGGGCCACGATCGGCGTCCGCCCGCGAGGGCCTCCTTTTTTTTGCGTAAAAACGCGCAAGGATCCGCCGTGGGTTCCGACCTCCGTAATATCAAAGATCTCCATCCCGAAACGCTCCATAAGAAACCCGAGCGCTGTGACTCCGATATAACAAACATGTTCGTGATAGACCATGTCGAAGAACATCTTTTCAAGCATGGTGACAAGATAAGCAAACTCGATCACAAAAAAACCATCGTCCGCGAGAAGCTCCCGGACGTTCCGGGCAACGGACTGGATATCGTCAATATGGGCGAACACGTTGTTAGCGCTGATCGCATCCGCTTTCCCGTATTTCGTTACGATCTCACGAACGGTCTCTTCTCCGAAATAACGGTTAAGCGTCGTAACGCCCCGTTTGTTCGCATCCATGGCAAGATTTTTGGCTGGTTCTACCCCAACCCCGCGCATTCCAGCCTTCTCGTAACACGCGACAAGGAGCCCATCGTTACTGCCGATATCGATCGCCAAAGGTTTCTCTTTATTGGAAAGACGGCTCCTCACATCTCCGGCGTATTCTGCGAAATGGGTCCGAAAGGTTTGGGTCGTGGAACTCACATAGAGGTATTCATCGAACATCAAATGCGCGGGCACCGAATGAGTCAACTGGACGAGATGGCACTTCAGGCATTTCACCACGGCAAGAGGGCAATGGAATTCCGGCTTGGAGGCATCCGCCTGACGCGGAAGATTATTTGCAAGAGGTTGGGATCCAAGGTCGAGGAAAGCTGCCCCGAGCGGTGTATCGCAATAACGGCATGTGTTTCTTCGATGCGGGTCGCTTGTCATGGTTCCTCAGGCTGCGGGCGGCGGAAAAACTCCGGTGATCTTGCTGTGCCGGATAATGATGTGTCCGCCGGAAAGAACCGCGATCTTCCCTTCCGCGATCTGGACCATGATATCGGCTACGAAATCCGGGGTTTGCTGACGCACGGCGTCTTCAACGCCAAAAAGTTCACAGCGCATTTCTGTATTCATGCCACCCGGGCAAACCGTGATGCACTGAAGACCCGTCTCTGAATTCTCCTTAGCGATCGCTTGCGACAGCGCGAGCACTCCAAATTTGGCTGCCGAATACGACACAAGACGCGGCACCGCACGAATACCTGCCATGGAGGAGATATTCATGATGAGCGCACGAGGCGATTTTTTCATGATCGGGATCGCGTTTTTACACATCAGAAATGCCGTCTCTAAGTTCTGCTTGAAATGCTCCCGGAATTCCTTCAGGGTGACTTCCTCGATAGGGGCTAGAGGCGCGCAATAGCCGGCATTATTGATCAGGATATCAATGCGACCAAACCGCCGTTTGATTCCGGCGAGCAGGGCTTTGACTTTTTTTTCGGAAGTGATGTCTCCAACGAGGAGTTTAAAATGATTGGAAGGAACTGCCTTTTTCGCAGAAGGCCAATTTTTACGAGTCCGGCTGATCCCGAACACCGTGTCGCCGAGGTCAACAAACTTTCGGGCCAAGGCGAGACCCAGGCCGCGGCTGGCTCCGGTGATGACGATTATTCTATTCATCGTCCTCTCGAGTCTACTTAGTTTTCAATTCTTTGTTGAGGTATCCCTCGATCACCGCATAAGCGATCGTGTCTTCTTCGTACTTTCCTTCTTCGCGCTCGCGGGTCGTCAGAGATAGGAAGACAGAATCCTCGGTGAACTTTTGGGCGTGGGCCACCAAAGGCGGCGTGCTCACGATATCACCGGCCTTCGCATAGAGCACCTGCTTGTTCGAAGGATTATTCACTTCGCAGCAGTGGCTTTCATAAGCGCCGCTGATCAGATACATGTGCTGGATATCTTTTTTATGATAATGGTTCGCGCGCACCGAACCTTTCTTGGAAGTGATATAGGCCACATGACCCGTGTTTCCTTCAAAGACATTGATAATTTCGCCGCGGGCATCCACAAAAGCCGACTTGATGTGTTTGATCGTCTCTAATTCCATGAGAACATTCTCCTTAGTTGAATTTTATACTTCGCTGAACCAGGCGATGGTTCGACGGAGTCCTTCTTTGAGCGGGTATTTGGGCTTAAATCCCGTGACCTTCTTAATCTTGGAAATATCGGGACAGCGCCGTTTCGGATCGCTTTTGGAATAGACCGCATGCGGCGGATCGATATGCACGATCTTTACGGGATAGGGCATCGCCTTCGCGACGTATTCTGCAAGTCCGGCTACCGAGAGCTCCATTTCGGGATTCCCGATGTTGAACGATTCGCCGTGGGCGTCTGAGAAGAGCACCCGGAAAAGCATCTCGATCGCATCATTGATGTAACAAAAAGCGCGTGTGTTGCGGCCATCCCCGTGGATCGGGAGCGGTTCTTTGCGAAGGGCATGCTCAATAAAATTTGGCAATACCCGGTAATCATCCGGACGAATCCCTGGGCCATAGACATTGAAGGGACGCACCATTTTGACCGGCACGCCGTAGACATTCCAGAAAGTCTCACACATCGTCTCCCCGAAGCGTTTGGATTCGTCATAGCAGGCGCGCGGCCCGACCACAGAAACATTTCCGCGATACTCTTCCGACGTGGGCACATGTTTGTTATCGGGATCCCCGTAAACTTCACTCGAACTGGTAAAAAGAAAACTCTTCACCTTCTTTTCGCGCGCAAGCTCCAACATATTTCGCGTCCCGATCGTCCCGACGTCCATCGTCTCGACCGGAAACTTGGTGTAATAAACAGGAGAAGCGATCCCTGCGGCATGGATCAAATAATCAATCTTTTTATCCGTTTTGAAGGGCTCGATCACATTGTGCTTCTGAAAGGTCAGATGATCGTCCGAAAGGATCTGCTGCTCATAGCCGGTGATGAAGTTGTCGAGCAGAATCGCCGAAAGCTTCTTTTTCAGGACTTCTTTATTGAGGTAGCGAAGCAACAGAACGATGTAATTACCGAGGAAACCGCCCGCCCCTGTGATCAAGAAGGTCTTCCCTTCGAAATGCTTGAGCTGGTCCTTGAGATGCTTCGACAGCTTGACGATGTCTTCCCGGATGATCTTCGATTGATAAAGCCGCTTGTGATGCGATTGAGCTTTGGACATGAGGTTCATTCCTTCCTTAGAAGATAACGCGATAAATCCCAATACCGTTCTCATTAAACGCAAAGGTTAACGGTATAGCACTGCGAACCCTTAAAATTGAACGGAGCGCAGTGCAAAAATGAGTTGTGATTATAGCCCGATTGGTGTATTAGATTCAAACAAAAACATTGCGGGAAACGGAGAAATACAGATGAATCACATTCGTCAAATTATCGAATTCTTTTTTAAACGTAAATGGCTCGGCATCCTGCTTATCCTGGGACTCGCCGTGGGCGTCGGCATCTCCACATTCTACCGCGGGGCGATCAGCCCCAAGCAGCGCACGGACCTGACCGTCTTTCTGAAAGCCGGTGAAATGGTCGCCGAAGGCCGAGCGTATCACATTTACGGAACCGAGAATATTCGGCATTGGCATTACGTCTATCCCCCGATCCTCGCGATCCTGTTGGCCCCGGTCTCAAAATGGCCCCTTGGAGCAACGGTCCCGCTCGCTTATCTCCTATCCCTGGCTTGTCTCATCGGAACCATAATGCTTTCCCTGCGCTTCCCGAAGGACGCGCGGGCTTCGAAGACTGATCCTCAAGACCACGCGAGCGTGCCGGAATCACTGGGATGCCGGCCCGCACCCTGGCAAATCGCTCTGGCCCTGTTCTTCTGCCTCCCTATGCTTTTGAACACGCTCACACGCGGGCAATTCGGGATCATCACGCTTTTTTTCGAGGCTGCTGTTTTTTACACTTATTTCAAACAAAAAAAAATCCTGTCCGGCCTTCTTCTCGCATTGGCCATAACGCTCAAGATCAGCCCCCTTGCATTCCTCGTCTTCTTTTTTTTGATGAAGCGGGAGTGGAGAATCCTCTTGAGCACGGTCCTTGGCTTTGCCCTTTTCTTCTTCGTTCTGCCTTCCCTCGCCATAGGTTTCCAACAGAACTGGGAACTCCTCTTGATCTGGAAAGGGCTAATGTCAATTTCCCAATCGCAGACCGCATACCAACATTATCTTTGGAGGGAACTTTTCACGCCCTTCGCCGAAGACAATCAATCGCTTTATGCGGTCATCGCGCGTTACAGATGGCATTCTCAAATACACTTCGTTAGGCGCTATAGCCCACTCGTCAGGTTTATCACGTTAGGAGCCGGGATCCTGCTTCTTGCACTTCCCTTCATCAGAACACGCAAAACAACCCCGCCTCCGGCCCAGGACCCATTACGATCACTCGCAGAATTCTCGCTTTTCCCCATGCTTATGCTCTTCAGTTCGCCCGTAACCCAGATCCACCACTACACCGTCGTTTATTTCCTTTTCCTCGCCGCGCTCATGATGATGGAGCGTGCTCCCCAAGGATCCTGGGCTCGCAAATCCCTTGGATGGAGTCTCTGGATCTGTGCGTTTTCTCTCGCGATGGGAATGATCTTCCCGATCCTAGGCTATTGGGGAATTCCGCTTTGGGGGTCAATGCTTCTCTGGGGCGCTGTGCTTCTATGCACCAAGTACGGCGGAAGGCGTACGGCGTAACGCAGAGCCTGCATTTATTTTTTCACCGTACTCCGCACTCCTTACGCCTTCTCTTTCACGGTTACTTCAAACACCGTACCACGAACACCGGTAAGTGCGGTGGGAGTGCGAACCTCAAACTTGGAATTGCCCTTCAAAGCTTCCACCTTCACAAGGATCTTTCCGATCGCGAGGTCAAGGATCGTTGTCCTATCGCCCGTCACAACATCGGTTTCTGCCTTTTGAATGCGGAATAAACTCCCTTCCTTGATCTCCACGTGTCCGACCTTTCCGCCATCCATCAAAACATCCACGGAGTTCTTTTCAGCCGTCTTCACCTCATCCCCTGGCAGGATCACCATCCCATCGGTCGCGGACTTCCATTCCCCCCCGCGGCTTCTCACGAACACATCTTTCCCCGGATTCTTCAGTGTGCCGTAACGATCCCCGCTCTTCGTATGCTGCGTCACGATCGGAGTCGCGGACTTGAGGACGCGAGCCTCCGGCGCTGGAGCCACTTCCGGTTCTGCCGCCACCTTCTCCAAGATCTTGTTCAAAGCCTGCCTCATCGCCGGCTCCGCCGGAACCAAAGATTTCAAATCTGAAATTTGAGATTTCACAAGTTCGGCTTCCGCAGGCGTTTGTTTTTCAGCATTGCGCGTTGAGCGTTGCGCGTTGAGCGTTTTCCGCCTCTTATAAAGAACCCGCATCGAATCTCCCATCCCTAGAAGAGACATGGCGTTTC